>NZ_JBBIAM010000076.1:0-47417 GCF_054185185.1 Bradyrhizobium sp. UFLA05-153 | reverse complement strand
GTGGGCTCGGAGATGTGTATAAGAGACAGGTATTGCCCTCTCGATTGTGGCATCTTGACTGAAAAACCGGCGGGTGAGGAGCAGCAGGCGATCCTCTGGAGCATCTACCGGCTATTCTCGCTCGCGAAGCCGCCGACTGATCAGCAGTCGATGCTCGTATCATGGTGGAAGACCCTCATCGACATCCTGGTCTAGGAACAGGAAACGGATGCCTGGCGGCAAATAATCGATCAAGAAGGCCCGTCAACGATTCCGGCGGGCCTTCTGCTCTTAGAACACACTACACGCTGAAGAAGAATGAGATTCATCGCGGTATCGAGGCCTGCGAAATCGCGATCTCCCTGTTCGACAAGTGCTGGCGCGCGAAGCGTGGCCGGGACTGTGCGGCGACTGGGAAGACGCGCAATAGTACATTGCGGTGCAGAAGCGGATTGATGAGAAGATGGCGATAGACGGGAAAGGACAGCGACAATGACAGAACGTAAGGAGATGGTACGTTGCGATTGCGTCAAGTGTCTTGCAGAAGGCGACAACTGTCCTCACTGGCGTCGGCAGATAAAAGCCGAAGAGGTCGAGCGATCTCCCCAGATCATAAAAGGGCTGCCGTGGCCGGCGAACGTGGTCGAAATCTAGCCTCGCTTCTCTGCGATCTTTGTATCCGTCCGGTGAAGCTTTAATTACCCATAACTTTGACCACCCGGACTGATCCGCTGATCGGCGAAATCTTGAGTCGAAAGAATCACTTGTGATTCCTTGCTGAGCACCTGATTCGCGAGGGGGGGGGTGCTCGATGGGGCTGACATTAAGGGATCGATCGGCAAAAGGCTGTTTGCGGACAAAGCATTCCGCTCGTCTGCCAGGATTGGGCGAATACCAAGGCAGCCTACCGCTTCTTCTCTAATGACCGGGTCAGCGAAGCGGACATTCTGGCTGGCCATTTCCAATCGACACGTGATCGTGCCGCCGCCACTGAAGGTCTCGTTCTTGTGCTGCACGATACAACCGAGTTCAGCTATCAACGCGAGAAGTCAGAAGCGATCGGCATCACCAAGAGCATAAACAGTGGACGGGATAAGGCGGGTCGCCTCAGATCGCACACGGTTTGCGGCATCCTGATGCATTCGAGCCTCGCGGTTACAATCGAGGGGGTGCCGCTAGGCTTGGCGGCCGTCAAGTTCTGGACCCGGAAGAAATTCAAGGGGACGGCAGCGCTTAAAAAGAAGATCAATCCGACCCGGATTCCCATCGAGAAAAAGGAAAGCGTCCGGTGGTTGGAAAATCTCAAGCATTCTACACAACTCTTGGATCATCCGGGACGATGCATCCATATTGGTGATCGCGAGAGTGACATCTACGAGCTTTTCTGCGCAGCACAGGAGATCGGAACTCATTTCCTGGTCAGGACCTGCGTCGACCGCTTGGCTGGAGACGGGGATCACACGATCGCCGACGAAATGGACGAGGTCGCCGTCAAAGGGCTCCATCGCATCGAAGTCAGAGATAGCAACGGCGATCCCGACCAGGCCGTTCTTGAGATCAGGTATCGCAAGATTCGCGTCCTGCCACCAATCGGAAAGCAGAAGCGCTATCCCGCTCTGACCCTGACGGTGATCCATGCCGAAGAGCGCGGGACGCCGAAAAACAGAAAGAAGATCGATTGGAAGCTGATCACCGACCTGCCTGTTGGTTCCCGCGCCGACGCCGTTGAGAAGCTCGAATGGTATGCTTTGAGATGGAAGATCGAGGTGTTCCACAAGATCCTCAAATCGGGTTGCAAAGCTGAGGAGTCGAAGCTCAGGACCGCCCAGCGTCTGACCAATCTGATCTCGCTGTTTTGCATCCTGAGTTGGCGGGTCTTCTGGATGACGATGCTCAACCGTTCCGCCCCAGACGCGCCGCCAACCCTCGCGTTGACTGCGACTGAAATCGGCGTGCTCGATCGCCTCGTCAACGACAAACCAAAAGCAAGACAGAAAACGCTCTCGCACTATCTGATCAAGATCGCCCGGCTCGGCGGTTATCTCGCCCGCGCCAGCGATCCGCCGCCCGGCAATACCGTCATGTGGCGCGGGCTGTCACGCCTCACCGACATTGCGCTGGGCGCCATGGTCGGAGGAGAATTTGTGGGTAATTGAAAGCCGGTGAAGTCCGGTGAAGGCCGCCTTGCCGAATGAGGCGTGTTGTTGAGAACTGTCCTTATGGACAGTGATAGGCGCAGTGCCCAAGTCGAGCGGCTTGAAGTGGTGGACACGGGCCGGCGGCGGCGCTGGTCGGAGGACGAGAAGCTCAAGATCGTCCTGGAGAGCTTGCAGGCGCCGCGCCAAGTTGCGGCGACAGCTCGGCGGTATGGCGTTTCGCGCTCGTTGCTGCTGCGATGGCGACGGTCGTTTCGGCCTGAGCCGAAGGATGCCGCCCATCAACCTGGCTTCGTACCGGCGATGGTGGTCGCAGAATCCGGGCCGAGGCCATGTCCAGTCGCGCCGGCCAGCAGCGGCGGGTCGATTGAGATCGAGTTTGCTGCCGGGGCTCGGATGCGGATCACGGGTACGGTCGACGCGGCGACGCTGAAGGCCGCCGTGGCGGCGCTGGCGGATGGACGGCTACGGTGATCCCCATTGCGTCGGGCGTGCGGGTGTGGATTGCGACCGGCCACACCGATATGCGTCGCGGCATGAACTCGCTGGCTTTGCTGGTGCAGGAAGCCTTCAAGCGAGACCCGCACGGCGGCGACCTCTATGTGTTCCGTGGCAAGAGCGGCAAGCTGATCAAGATCCTTTGGCACGATGGACTGGGCATGTCGCTCTACGCCAAGCGGCTGGAGCGCGGCCGCTTCCTGTGGCCGTCGTCGACCCCAGCCCAGCTTGGCTACCTGTTGGAGGGCATCGACTGGCGGATGCCGCAACAGACCTGGCGACCGCAGGCGGCGGGCTGATCGCTGGGATTTGAATCGATGGCGCGATCAGCGGTTCGGACAGAGACCGCGTTTTATGATTCTCTGGTCGGCGATGGGCGCTGATGATTCTCTTCCCGACGATGTGACCACGCTGCAGGCGATGCTGCGCGCCGAAGCCATCCGCCGGCTGGTCGAGATCGCGCTGAAGGTGAAAACAAAATGAAACGGCCCGCTCCCCACAGAGAGCGAGCCGTTCGACATTCGACGACCAATCTCGACAGGCCAACCGCGCTTCACTTGCGGTCCGCAATCTCGGACTTCCGGGGCCAGTACTCACGCCGCACCTCCTCGTATCCACGGTCCAGCTCGACCCCGGATATCTTCCGGAAGTCATCAGTGCCCCATAAGGCCTTCGCTCCCTGCAGAAGCAATTCCCCAATGTCATCGAGCGCATTGAGAAGATCCTTGGCCTCGAACTCCGCCCCCTGAAATTGTTCGTCCCACACGAGACCCCTGGCGTAGTGAAACGCCGCGCTGATCGCCTTCTTGCCCTCCTCGCTGTCACTCAAACAACGCTCCATGCATTTCATCGCCCAGGCGTTGGTCGAGAGCTTGGCCTTGCCGGCCTCCTGGTCGATGGTCCGCTTCAGCGAAGACGGAACGCGAACATAGACGGTCGAACCGGGTTCTGTTTCAGCTTTGGCTTCCGGCGGATCGCCGAAAGGGCTGTCGTCGACGACCTCCACCTCACCCTCGAGTATCCATGCTTGCGCCTGCTCGGCGCTCATCGGCTCGAACTCGAACTGGTCGCGAGTCTCGTTGATCCGAATGCGCTCGTTCCAGACCTGCTCCGACCAGCTGTGGACAATGAAAAATGCGCCGCCACGGGTCTGGAAAAGCTCGCTCGTAACTTTGTTATCGTCCGCATCGGTCCAGATGGACCGCGCCAGAACTCGACTCGTCTCGGTGTTGTAGGTGACCCCGTTAACTATTCGTTTCATCGCTCGCTCCCCTGAGATGCAAGCAAGTAAACGTTTTCACTTGCAAGCAATAGACTAAGCTGACTTGCTAGCAAGTACAAGTCACTTGCTAGCACTAGAAGAAAAGATTTTTGAAGAACGAGTGCGGAACCGATCCCCACGCCTCGCCAGCAGATTGTTTACGTTCGAGAAAACAACCCCCGGCACACAGATCAAAGGTTGTATGAGGCCAAGGAGCGTGTGCCGTGGCGGTGCTGGCTTGCACCAAGGTGGTGGGGTCGATGGTGGGGTCAGCCGCTGGTTGTGGCGACCAAGCTCTTTAGTTGCAGGCACTTAGGAGCGAGGTTCGGATCCTGGCATGTCCGCCTTCGGCTCGGACCTGCGCTCGTTCCGCGACCTCTCGAGGAGCCGTGTTGCGATTGTCCTCTAGCTCCAGTTTGGTGCCTCTTCGCTCGGCAAAAGATGCCTTCCGCTGTCGCGTCCAGGCCCAACGCGTGATCGACTGCCGAATGCATTGTGTCGAATTGCGTTGAGCGGCGCAGCGGCCTCCATCAGCGTGAGCCGTACAAAAACGATGCACTGGCTCCAGCTAGTTCCGCTCTTCGGGAACTCTACGCGGCATAGGCCCTTCGGCTATGCGATCGGGATCTGCGTGATCACTTTCGACAGTCGCGTCAATCCCCACACCATGGCATCGAGGCGGTTGGGCGAACCGTCTACGGCACGATCCCACTCGCGGCTAAAGGCCATCATCTCGCTTTCCAACTGGTCGAGGCCGCGACGATGCAGGACGCGACCTTTCTCATAAAGCAGCGAGATCGGTTCGGCTCGCATCGCCTTGCCGCGCGACGCCGAGACTTCCTTAATCCGGATCATGTTGGTGCCGCGCTCGCCGCGCGCATGAATGCGTTCGGCAGCTTGCTTGATCACCTCCGTCGCCATATCGCCGCCGAAATTAATTTCGACGACGATGTCGTCGCCATCGAAGTCATCGTGCGCCTTCACCGCCGCTTCGCCCCATTGCGCCGGGCTTCCCGACGTTGAGCGGTCGGCCAGCACCGCGAACCGGCCGTCATTGAGCAGCGCGGAGACGACGATGCCAACCTCATCCGCGCCTCCCGACGGGTCGACGCCGACGGTCGCCTGCTCGATCGACTCTTCCGGAACCTCGTCATGGATCAGCCAGTCATCCTTGAACAGCGCATTGACCGGATCGAGGATCATTGCGCCATGTAGCTCCTGGCGGCCAAGCCGTGTTCCTTCGTAAATCTCGCGGATCTTTCTCAGGAAGTCCGGCGCGAGATGCGCCGCATTGTCGTAAGTCGAACCGCTGGTGATCCGGATGCCGTCCATTGCAACCAGTTTCTTCATGAACGGCGTGGTCCGCGGTGTGGTGGCGATCAGCATGCGCGGCTTGTCGCCAAGCCGTAAGCCCATCATCGCCATGTCGAACACAGCTTGCTGATAACGCATACGCGCGATCTCATCGATCACACACATCTCGCATTGCGGACCGCGCAGGGAGTCCGGTTCCTCGCCCGAGAAGAACACGCACATTGCGCCATTCGGCCATTCCAGCCGCCGCTTCGACGAGGTCCAGCGCGGGCGCGGATCACGGCCGCAGGTCGCGAGAATGCCGCTTCGGCCTTCGAGGTTCACGTCATGGAAATCCGCCGTCGTCGGCGCGATCAAATGAATACGGGATATCCCGGCGCGCACCGCCATGTGCACGGCCGCCGACATCGAATGCGACTTGCCGGTGCCACGGCCGCCAAGGAAAAGCCAGCACCATTCAAGATCGGACGGCGGCAGCTGCGCGTCGCGTGCCCGAAACACCCAATCGTCCGCGGCATCATCGCCCAGCCTCTTCGTGAACTCCTCGGCCCTTGCCCGTGGCAGGGACCGGACGTCTTTCCGCAACTCATGCATGTCCCAGATTTCGCGGAGGAAGCGGTCAGCCATTGACGCCCTCCTTGAACAATCGTCCCGGCTTTTGTCGGTTTCTGTCATGGCACGGCCTTCGACTTGGCCCGCCGACGAGGTCGGCGAGCTGTCGCCTGACGTCACCATATGCCATCGCGCCCGCGCGCGCGAGATCGACAGCAATCCGATCATGAAGCGTTAGGTTTCGACCTAGTCACCGCCAGCGTCGCTGGGCTCGACAACGGTGGCGTGCCGGCTCAGAATGCCTGCTAAAGACCGAAGTGAGGGTCTACTCTGTGGCAGACCCCCCGAGAACGATAGCCAGGCAACGATAGCCAGGCAATGTGCCGCGCCGCGATGGAGTCATGGTGCGATTTGCGGATGGGCTCCTTGATCCAATCGATCGAGCAGGCCTAACTGGCCACAGTTCCAAGCTCCCGCGGGCCAAGTCGCCGACTACTGACCGCTAAAGTCATTTCGAAAGTTGACTCATGAGCATTTGACTCCGTAAGTCGCAAATCTCCTCCGGGATTCTCGATGATTGTGCGGCTTATGGCGAGCCCTCGTCCCATTCCCATGCCTGATGGCTTGGTCGAAAAGAACGGATCGAATATTCGGGCTTTGCTCTCCTTCGAAATTCCAGTTCCTTTCCGGGAATGTTAGTACGACAGCGGAAGAGCCTTTCGATCGCGTTGCTATTCGCAAAATTCTGGCACCCGCTGGAACCGCTTGCATCGCATCGATGGCGTTCTTGATCGAATTCGGGATCACTTGTTGGAGGTGAGTCGGCGTCGCCACGACTTCCGGAAGATCATGCACAAGGTCTGTCCTGATCCGCACCTAACCTGCAACTCATGTTGCAGCAGCGCGAGCGCCTGTTCGGCAATCTCGCTTACGCGCAAACTCTTCCTCTTTTCGACCCTTGCTCCAAACAGATCACGCACGCTCCTGATGGCACCGGCACGAAGACTGCCGCTTCGATCTCTTCAAGCATGACGTCCACCTCATGCGACCGATCTGGTCGGCTATCTATACTGCCATCACCTCGCGACCCTGGATCGTGCGATGGCCGAAGGGGCGTTGCGGAAGCCGGAGGTATGGGAGATCCTCGCTTCGAGCTCATCGCGCTTCTCAGAAACCTTGCTGCTTAAGGAGGCGATCCGGCGAGAGTTCTAGAATAACGAGTGTTGCAGCAGCCCACGATGCGCGGAGCAATAACTCGAGCCCTTCTGGTCGATCTCGTCGGCGACGCGGGAGAAACGCATGACGCAGTCGGGATCGGCACAGTGTCCGAGGCCGCAAGCGTGGCCGAGCTCGTGAGCCGTCTCTTTCGCGAGGCGCCTCAGCAGCAACAAATTGTCGGGCGGCTCGGGACGCAGTCGGAACAGCGAAACAACGGCAAGTCGACGAGCCGCATCGGCCGTGCCGAAGACAAACGTGCGGCCCGGATAGGCGAGATCGACATCCGTGAGAGCGAGGACAAGGCCATCGCCGCGATCGCGTCGGCCAAGCTGGTTCAAGAGGTCGGCCGCGTCGTACCGCTGTCCTGCCGGCCGCACGGCGACAAAGCGCACGCGAGCGCGATTCAGGGGATCCGGGAGTTGTTTGGCCAAGGGCGCGAACGCATCACGCTCGAGCGCTGCGAGCGGGGCACTCATCGACAGTCCGGAGTTCGTCGACTCGTCGGCGACGAGCAGTCGCGGCGCGGGTGTGGCGACGAGCCAAGCGCTGCTCCCGACCAAGAGTGCCCGGCGAGACTGCCCCGAGTGGTGTGACATCGTCGCCACGCTACCGACTCATGGCTTCGCCCCACTCATCGGGTGTTCGGCCGCCTTTACAGCAATTGCAGGTCCGGCACGCTGCCGCGGCGTTGTCCGGGGAATTGGTGCCGCCTTGCTTAACGGGATCAATGTGATCGGTGTGGCGCGAGTTGGGTTTGCCGGGCTCCTTCGTCATCTTTTGGGAACAGTAACGGCAGATGAGGTCACCATTGGCGTTTGTCGCTTCGGCATCGGACTGACGGACCGTTTCCTTTGAGAACCGCGGCCGTCCGCCACCGCCTCCTCCCTTTGACAATAACAAATTCTTGGCGGCCGTGGTCCCCATCACGACCGCGTGGGCCGCTACCACACCCGTCATCGGCACGACCGCGGCCAGAGATCCTCCACTGGTCTCGGGGATCAGAGGCGCGGCGAGCGTTGTCGCGATCGCCGGAGCGTGGCGGAGCTCAAACCCTGACGCGGCCACAGCAAGGACGTCACCCGCTTGCTGCCCCTCCTGGTAGCTGGGGATATCCGAATGCATCCGACCCGCACCGCCGAACGCATCACTTACGAAGGCGTTGGCTACACCGGTTATGCGGTACGTAAGCTCCTTAAATCGATTGACGACATCTTCAGCATCGTGGCCGTTGGGGTCCGCGAATTTGATGGGGTTATCGAACGCGAGTGCGTAGCGGTCCACCTGGGGTGGAGTGAGCGATGTGACAGTGACGGAGTCGCGGCTGATGAAGCGACCGAGCTGCGCGTCCGCATAGCGCGCGTGGTAGTACGTCAGGTCGGTTTCAGCGTCCAGCTCCATGCTGCCGTAGCGCTTGCGAATGGCCTCGACGCCGTCCTCTGCCAGCAGGGTTTCTCCGTAGGGTCCATAGTCGAGCCGGCCCGCCGCGCCGCTGACAGGTGTCGTTGTGCCGCTCGGGTTCGAGACCATGAGGGTCGAGCTGAGATAGTCACGGTGATAGAAGCGAGTGGCCGCGGGGTCTGCTTCAAGCAAGCCGCTGGCGCCGGGCTTCAGCGCGAGCTGCAGTGCAACAGGACCGAACGAAATGTCCTCATACGCGCGGCGTTGGCCAGTGATTCCCTCGACGCGCAGCTCGAGCGCGCCGATGTAGAGATCTGCCGATGTCGTACCGGAACGCTTACGTATTTTGGCGAGGCGCGAGCCCTCCGGCCCGTATCGAATCAAGGTCACGGAGGGCGTGGCGGAGGTGGGGTTTCGGGTGGTCGCGGCGAGCCGGCCGGCGCCATCCCACGCGAACGTCCAGTTCTGGCCGTCGTGACTGGGTGTGGCCGATCGCAGATTGCCATCGACATCGTAGGCATAGTGCTCGGTCGGCGTAGGCGCAGTTCCCGCGCGCTGAGTGATCGCCTGCGTATCCGCGCTCTGATATGAATAGGTGAAGCCATCCTTTGATTGGATGGCGCCGGCTCGCGAGTATGAGTACGCGAAGCTCTGCGGCGCGGGCGACAGCCCCGAGTACGTCGCGCTTTGCAGCCGGTTGAGTGAATCGAACGCATAGACTTTTTGCAGCGTGTCGGTGGCGCCGACGCCGGCCCCCAGGAAGCGCGTGATGACGCGTGGATTATCATCGTCATCGTAGGTCAAGGCATACGAGAGGATAGCGGGGGAAGTGCCCTGGCGGACTTCGCTTGCAGTCAATCGATCATTGAGCGGATCGTAGTGGTAGACCTCGGCGAGTCCGTTCGACAGTTCGACGTGGAGAGGTTTGCCACTCGCGCTGTAGTCGGTCACAGAAGCGAGGACGGCCATGCCGAGGTGCACCTGGCGTGGGTGACCCCCGTCATCGTAGAAGTAGTTCATGATCATGGGTGTCTGAATCTGAGCGGGATCGCGGGGCAAGTTCTGCCCGATGATCCGGTCGAGTGCGTCGTATTCGGCGCTCTCGGTATAGGTACCGTCCGCAAAGGGGCTCGCGTCCGCGCCGAGCGTGGTGCGCGTTGTTCGTTGCGTGATGTTGCCCCGTTGGTCGTAACCCAGATCGACGATCGCGTGTGCATTCGTGCTGCGAGTGAGATGACCGAGCCCATTGGGCACGGCCGGATTGTCATACTCCAGCGTCTCATCGTCGCTGCTTTGCGCGGCGTAGTGACGCGAGAGAAGGCGACCGAGCTCATCGCGCTTGTCATAGACCCTGATGCCGGCGGGCGTGGTCGATTGGAGGGGCTGGCCGCGACCGTCGAAGCAGAATCGATACGGAACACTCGCGACGTTCGGTCCGTGAGCAGATTCGGCGGTGACGATATTGCCGCGTTCGTCGTGCGTGAAGTGCCGAATGGCTCCGTCAGCGTCGATGATGGCGAGGACGCGAGCATCCGCATCGAGGATAAACTGAGTACTCTGGGGAACAAAACCGCCGGTAGTATCCGCAGCGCGAAATGATTCTTCGATGGCGACGACCCGCGCGAAAGCATCGTGATAGGTGCGCGTGGGGGTGCCGAGGGCGTCGACCGCTGTTGTCGCGTCAGGGGAAAAGGTGGATCCTGTCACGCGGCCATCCGCGCTCTTCGTGACGACCGTGCGGCCGCGAACATCGTTCGTGTGATGGCCTAGCGGAAACGCAAATCCGGTACGGGACAGAAAGCCTGCGGTCGCCGCCTTGAATGGCGGGGCCTCTTCGAAAACGCCCCCCGTCGAGTCATAGGTCTGCCATTTCGACACGAACGCACCACCGGCTGCGAGCGTTTCCACCTGTCGCGAGCGACCGAAACCATCCATGAATTCGACGGTAGTGATGGAGGGCTGACCGCGGCCGGGCACGTCGGTCGTCGTGGCCGTGACGGGTCGTATGCTCCAGTTGTAGGAGTACTGGCGCAGCATCTGGCCGTCGGGGCCGAACTCGACGCTCGGTCGCCCGAGGGCATCGCGCAATTGTTTCGAGCTATTGCCGTTTGGATCCGTGATCGTCTCGATGGTGCCGAAGCGCCGGTCGAACGAGTACACCGATGTAAGCATCGCCGGCTGGCCGGCGCGGGTGTAGTAGTCGGTTTGAGCCCTCAGGTACTGATGGGTGTCATCGTCGTAGAGGAAACCGCGTCGAGGCCGCGCGCCGCCGGCGATCTGGTCGTTGTTGTTGCTGAGCTCGAGCAGCGTGCCGTCTGGATTGTAGCGGGCCTCGATGACGAAACTCGTCGCACCGACCGAGCAAGCGGCATCCACATTGAGGCGCGCCACTGTGCGTTTGCTGAGCTTGTTGTGCAGGAACTGGTAGCTTTCGTCCGCGAGCGTTTGACCTCCGCTCGTGCGCTGATAAGTCTGCGGCTGCCCGAGAATCCACTCATCGAGATTGTTGAGGTAGATCCATCGGTGCTCAATGCTGATAGTGCCATCAAAGCCGTCGTTGTAGCCGGTGCGCATGCCGGTCTGGGTCTGCAAGCTCGGGTGATCGAAGTCATCGAAGTCCGAAAAGGACGAAGTCGATTGCAGACGTGCCCCGCTGCTAGAGAGGCAATTCATGCCTTTGCAGGTCGTTGATTCGGCCTTCGTCTTGCGGAGACGCACGCCGGTGCGTGTAGTGACCGCGACGACTTCATAGTCCGTTGTCTGTTGCGTGCTTTCGGTGAGGCCCTCCGGCGAGGAGTACCGACGTTCGGTGCGGACCACGCCGCTGCGCGCGTTGGTGACGCCACCGACCGGGGCGTCGGCCTGCAAATAATCTTTTTCAATGACTAGGGCGGGGCTTGCCGCGCTTCCCGGGTGATCCGCCTCGGGATGGACGCGCGTTTCGGTGATCGTCTTGAACCCGAGGAATGTAGCTTCATGATAGTCGTAGAGCGCGCCGGTATAGGCGTAGCTCGTAGTCTGCACGGTGATTTGATCGGAGCCATCAATCTGCGGGTCGCGATCGATGCGGCGCACGATCCAAGGAATCATCGGTGCCCGCGTGACTTCCGTACGCTTTGCCGGCTCGAACAGGATGCTGGTACGAGCACCGATGCTGTTGTCGATGGCCTGCAAGACATCGGGCTTGGTACCGGTATTACGATAAATGCGCGTGGCATCCTCTTCCGGAGGGGGTCGGCCCGGACCCACGTCACGCACGGTGATGAGATCGACCAAGCCGTCGTTGTCGAAGTCGGCGAAGCGTCGCAGATCGGTGCGCGTCCACTTCTCATTGAACGAGCCGCAGGGCATGGGCACCGGTTCGCACAATCCTTTCCCCGGTTCCCAGGCAATCACCGCCCCCTGAATGCCGCCATCCGAAGGCAGCTGCGCAGCGAGCGTAGGCGCGGGCGTCCAGCCGGTCCCCGTTCCGCGCCACGCGCAATTGATGAGTACCTTCTGCGTGCCTGCGCCGCTAACATCGAGCGAACCGGCATTGCCGGGGTCGGCCGCAAAGGTGCCGGCATTGAGCGCGACCGGCGCACCGATGACGCACGCGGCGCCATCGAATTTCCATTGGGAAGTGGCGCCATTCAGGACGATAACCAACGCCGACAGTGTCGCATCGATGACGCCGTCCCCGTCGAGGTCGGTGAAGGCGAGTGTCGAGAACGGGAAGCGCGTCTTATCGAGGAGAGCGAGATTGCCGCTGGCGCCCTGTGCATTCCAGTTGCGCACTATGTCGAAGGGCCCGCGGGCGAAGGGCTGCCCGGAGTCGGGAGTCGTCTCAAAGCGATCACCCCGATTGAGGAACACGTCAAAGCCAGGGGCGTGATCCGGCGGACCGAGATCAAACCCTGCCAGGGAGCGGCTGGAATCGTGGCAACTCGCGCCCTTGGAGATCACAAGGTCCGGCAATCCATCGCCGTTCACATCGAGGAACGTAGAGACCCAGTCGACCTCGGGCAGAAAGCGCTGCACGGGGACACCGATGGTGCCGGCATCAGCGACCCACTTGTCAATTGGCGCGCGGGGGGTGACGAGTTGATCGATGAACTTCGCGAGGGTCTGACGCTGATCCACCGGGAGGTCGAGATTTTGTATTCGGAGGAGTGCCTCGCGGCGCAGCGCCGTGACCAGGGGAAGCCCGCGGAGGGGGCCGCGTGAACCGGGGCACTGCCATTTCTCGATTTCATCGCCGATCGAGAAGCCCCCGACCTGGCGCTTGGAGAAAATGATCGACTCAAGCGTTGAAACGAACCGGGTTGCGGTAGTCGCTTCATCCAACTCGTGGGTCGCCTGGTAGTCGTGTATGCGCCAGACACCGGGACCCCAAGTTTCATTAGTATCCGGACTCGTCAGGCTCTTCAACACGACGAATTCCGGCGTATGATCGCCATCCAGATCCGTGAGCGTCGAGTTGACGCTACGGGTGCTCTGAGCCCCGGTGATGATGTTGCCCTGGTTCTGCGGCTTCACATTGAAGAAGAAATCCGGATAACCGATGTTCGGGTAGCGCAGGAGGTAGGAGGAGACGATGGCGGGCGGCTCATCCGGATTGAGCAGCCGCCCGCGCTCGATCGTCAGTTGACCGGCGAACTGCCCGGAGGGGCTACCGCTATCGAGGTATCCGCTTAAGGCCGGATCACTGAGAGGGTTGGAGGCGTTCCAGTGATAGCAGTTGGCAAAGCCACTCGGGATGCCGCCATCGAGAGGCAGCGAATGTCCGGCGTGCAGCAGACCCTGCAGGGTCTGCCCGAGTGCCGCGGACCATGCGGCGCCCCGCAGGCCGAGCGAGGCTGCGGCGCGGTCGACGATGAAGCCCGCCACGATGATGGGCATTTCATCCGGAACGGGGTCGGTGTAACGCCCGGCGTGTTGAAACCACCAGGCGCATAGGCCCGCGTAGGCGGGATTGCTGAGCGGCTGACTGCCGCTCGTTTGATAGCCGGGCATGAGGCGTATCCGGTCGACCGCGCCGTCGCCATCCACGTCGGCATAGTCGGTTGCGGCAGAGCGCGCACTCAGCGGATCAGGTTTCCCCGCAAATTGCGCGGAGAGGCTGGTGCGCAGGTCGCCCGTGGGACCCTGCAGAAACGACATCCACGGTTGTTCGATGCCGGTCCCGCCAAGGAAGGTCGGGTGATAGAGGATGTCGGTCGTACCGTCCCCATCGAGATCCCGAAATTGAAAGGCACTGGCAATGCCCGGCGGCGAGAAAAAGCGCTCAGTGGGGTGAAGCAGATTGATGTCATTGAATTCGGCGGGCCACTTGGGCTCCACGCTGCCCGGGTCCGTGGGGGGTACGAACACATTGGCCCACGGCACCGCCTTCAGCGGACCTCCAGTCACCGGGCCGAACAACCTAAACACGGACCGCGCCGGCGCACGCGAGAGTTCTGCGGAAGGTGTAAATCCGAGGTGATTCGTCGAACAGAACGTACAGAGCGTCGGTGCCGTGCCGTCATTGCGCGAATACTCGAATTGCTGCGCGGGCGCACTGAGACCACCTGCTTCCTCGTGCATCGAGATCAGCAACGGACGCCCCGTCGACGGCGATCGCTCGATGTCGAAGACATAGCTGCGGACCGGCGTCGCCTGCGGACGCATCAAGGACACATCGACTCGGGCAAGAACACGATCCAGGAAGACGTGGCCGTGCGCGTGATCGAGAAGAAATTGCGCGGGCGCACTGGCGCTGATCCAGGGCGTGTACGTAAATTCGACGCGCGCGTGGTGCGGCAAGTCCGTGACGAGATTGGCGCCATAGTCGATCCGGTAGGGAAGCGGCGCGAGCTGCAGTTGCGACAGATCCGTTCGTGGCGGACCGGTGAGATAGGAATAGTCGATGGTGTTGCCGAAGGGGTCGACGGTTCGCACGAGGAGCCACTGCCGTACGCCCAGATCGTCCTCAACGACGGCGCGAGCCACAGCCCCATCCGGTGTGCCACCGTAGTACGAGGTCGTGCCGACCGAGGTGGTCACCTCCCAGAAGCTCGGTGCGGCGGAGTGATAGATCGAGCGCGTCGCGGAACGATCAATACGGTCCCGATAAGTAATGACGAATGTAGCGCCTTGCGAGGTATCGTCTATCAGGATCTCGGCGCCGTCTCGCTCGAACGTGGGGTGCGGCGCGTCGGAATCATCGTACTGATACGTCGTGCCATTTCGACGTATGCGTGGGGTGCCATAGCGAATGGAGCGTTCAATGCTGGAGAGCGCGGCCCTCCAGCCGCTACCAAAGGCCGAGGGTTCGTTCGATCGCGAACTCGAGTACGTGAGCGAAGGAGCAGGCGTCGCCCCGTTTCGCCCTGGAGGCACCTCGAACGATATCGCGTAGATCAAGGCTCCCGTATTGCTCACTGTCGCCTCGGTCGCCTTCGGAACCGCGGCGTGCCCGGCTTTGATGGACGGGGTTGATTCGGGGAATGCGGGCGTGACGGGCGTTGCCGCTTCGGGAGGATCGTTCGGCCCCGCAAGAACCGGAAGCACGCAAGCGCAGGTGACCCAAAATAGAGCAACGAGTCGCAGCAGACCCCGGGCACGCATGGTGACCCCTCCCACTGAGACGCATTTTCTACAGAATCGTAAGTCCAACTGTCTCGAAAAGCAACGGATCCGAGCGGGGGCGCCGCCTTTGCTCCACCAGCGCCGCTACCTAAGGGCGCTGGTCTCACATCCGCCCCGCGACCTCGCCGTCCGCCATAAGGAAGCCGCCCTGACCTGTTGGACCACGGCGGCCTGGCATCATGCCTGCAGTCTCGCGACTTCGACATTACGCCGGACTTCACCACCCGCCCGTCGCACCTCAAATACATCTACGGTCCGCCCAGATCATTCCGAGTGGTCGACATCATCATGCTGACCGAACATCGCACGTTTGCGAGCAACGAAATTCGGCTGCGTCTGCGGCCGTGACCTTGAATGCTCGGCGAGTCGCGGGCGACGCCGCCTGAGATACTGACAGACAGCGTCAAAGGTGCCGTTGTGTATCGGAAGAGCCCTGCCAGACCTCGCCGACGCATTGACCGAGGGGGCGGCCTTGATCGAGGGCAGGAACTCGCACGACCGGCGCAGGCGCCGGCACGTTTCATTGAGCGTGGCAATACTGGGATTCACATCATCGAACAGCGTGATCGCGTATATCGATAGATCTTCCCTTTTTGAGGAGTTCGGGAAGCTGCCGATCAAGTGCTGTAGGGCGCGCTTGATCTCGTTCGGCTCGGCCGGTCTATCTCGGTTTTCGTTGGAGATAGCGCGGAAAGAACTAATCGGTAGCGCTCCAGCGCGGATATGGCGCTCATCGCACCGACCGACGCGTTGCCCCCACTCCGCTTTCGATTTAGGTAGCCAGTGATGAATCCGACAGGTTCTTGTGGATCCTCCCGCTAGGCGCGACTGATCGCGTCCATGATCTCGCAGTCGATGAAGCTCCCAAGGAAATACCTCGAACGATCTGCTGGTCATACGGCGGACCGGGCCCGCCGTATGCTTGCGCGGTTCGCGCCCATCGCCGTTTGCTTCAGCGAGCGGAATATAGTTATTCACTAATTGGTTTTCTCTTCCTCTTTGCGTCGGCTTCGAATGACCGAGTGCGCCGGCAATTGATTCATCTGCTGCGTCGCTTGATGCGTCACCAGCCTCAGCCATTGCTGCCGCCAGTCTGTTGAAGGTATCGTAGTTTCTAATAGTTATGCGGGTCGAAACGGCGTCAATCGGTGCGACGCCGGGCATTGGGATGTGGATCGTTCGGTGCGTCGCTGCTGCGTCGCCGAGAAAGCAGCGCCAAAAACCGCCTGACCTTGGCTTCAGACCATCCCCATTTCGCTGCCAAAAACCGCATCGAAGCCGCTAGTTGACCTCGCTTCGAGGTCGACAACCGCGCGGCCGGCGCGCAAACTGTCGCGAAGGGCCAATGGCCGACGTCAGAATGGGCATCTCGTCAAACCCGTTGGCCCGTGGTCTGATCCGTCATACATACTATGCGACAGGTTGGATTGCAGGCCATGGTGCAGGAGCAGCCAGTCCGGGTCGAGCCCAGGTTGTCGGCGATCTCGGCCGCCGACGTAGCTGACTACGCGCGATTGATGCACAACGACGAAGAGGCTACGCACACCAAACTGACTGCGCTCCTAACGGACGCCGGTCACCCCGCTATCGCCGAGCACGGCGGCCGCATTGTGAAGAACACCGGGGATGGGTTCTTGGCGGAGTTTACGAGTACCGTCGAAGCGGTTCGAGCTGCTGTTCAGTTCCAGAACCGCGTCAAGGGGCTTACAAGCGCTGAGATGGAAGACTGGCGCATTGATTTGCGCGTAGGGCTTTTGAGCACGACAGAACCATGCGGCATCTGCATCTCGGCGTCTGTCTATGATCACGTCCGAGGCAAGGTCGGCGTTGAGTTCGCCGATCTGGGCGAGCAGAACCTAACGAACATCGCCCGTCCAGTCCGAACCTATGCGGTGATCCGCGATAGGCTTACCTCTCAGGCTGAGCGCGCGAGGCTAGACCTGCCTTCACCCGATAATCTACTGACTGAAGACCGATGCGCGCGGTTTTCAGCAGCCGGAACAAACGTGATCAAAGCGCTATCAACATGAATACAGGAATTCTTCGCAAGGATGCGGAATACCAAATATTTGTCAGTGGCACCAATTTTTAGTTGTCGAGGTCGGTATGTTGCAGGTCAGAACTTACGTCTTAATCGCGTTCGCAGTTGCAGGCACGGGCGCGCGGTCGGAGACCGTGCTGAAGAATCCCGTGATCACCGAAAAAACTGCGGTTGTTGTCGAATCGGTCTACCACGAAGATCCTAAATTCCAACGAGCCGTGCGCCTTTGGAACAAGCGGGTAAGGCTTGAAAACACCGCCAGGGAGATGAAATTAAGTGGTGATAGAGCGACAAGGTTCATCGAAGGCAGCTACGAAAGATACAAAGAGACCCAAGACCCTGCGAATTTGAGCGACACCTATTCTGGCGCACTCTTTAAAACGATCGCGGACGGAGCGCACGTCGGTCCAATTGCGGACAAATTTCTCAACGATCGCGAGAGGGATCTGAAAAACAAATTCGAGAAAGAACCACTGGAGTCGGGACAGGAGATAGTGAAAGCCGCGATCGACGATGACGATCCGAAACATGAGTCTGCAATTGAATTGCTCAAAGAGGCCGAGGATTGGAATCGCAATAAGCCGGCCCTGCTGCAGCCCAAGGTCGAAGAGACCCTTCGCGACGAAAATTTGTTCGGAAGTAATGAAAAAAATCAAGAATCTCTGAACAAACTGTTGAACGACGGCGTGAAACTGACTCCCGAGCAACAAAAGGATTTGGAAGCCAAGCTCGAAGAAGCGGTGAAAAAAGTATTTGAGGAAGATCGGAAACAAGTGGAGCGGCTCAAAGAGCTGGCGAAAAAGCGAGCTGATTCGATAGAAAAGCATGGGCGCGATTCGGTTTATTGGGGGACCTTGACTCCCCAGGAGCGCGCCGACTTTTACCGCAATGAGAGCCAAGATCGCCAACAGACGATGGGTGCCATCGGCGGAATCGCGCATATCACAGGTAACCGTGGCCTCGAAGTCAAAGCGCACCAGGCGGCCGAACTCGATAAGCGTATTACCGAAATGGTCGCGACGAATTTGACTAAAAGTTTTGCCAGAAACCCGGGGCTATATTTGAACGCCTATGTCGGTGTTGTCGCGGCCATCTCCGATCTCTTTCAGTCGGAGGAAAAAGACAACAGCATGAGCGCCGTGATGGACGTTCTCAAGCAAATCGCCAAAGAGATCAGAGAACTCCGGGAAGAAATGAACCTCCGATTTGATCAGCTCGACGCGAACATGAAATCTCAGTTTGACCAGACTTTTTCTGTTTTGGGAAGCATCGCTGACGGTCAATCCTTGATGGCGTCCGAGGTTCGAGTGTTGAGCAAGAATCTCGAGCGAATGCGTTTGGAGATGAAAACTGGATTCAGAACTTCGTGGAGCCAAATGGAAAGTCCTATGGTCGCGAAGTGTTTCGAGGCGGGCTTGAGTGCGGACATTATTAAAGAGTGCCGAACTTATTATGCCGCGCTCGCCCATAATGAAGTTCCTGAAAAGAACGAGACTTCCCCGGCGGAACTTTCCAAGCAAGAACTGCGGGAATTTTCCCAAGGGATGAAGAAGGCAAACGTTCAAACGGAGGAACTGACAATTCATCCCGCGACGTGGTTGTATGCCGCAAACAATTTCTCAAAGATATTTCAGTTGAACCCCGAGCAAAAAGACCTAGCAAAGGCGAGCAGTGAGGTTCAGCCGGATTGGACTTTGGCGGGAATGATCAGAGCTGGGCAGCACATTATCCGGGCGACGGGTGGTCTGTTGCTTCGCAAAGACAAGGATGAGGATGAGTTTACGCTCAACGCTCGAGTGCTAAAGAACCTCCGGAATCAGTATCGGACGGCGGCGGCGCTTTGGATCGACAATGGCCGAAAGATTGCGAGTAAGCAAGCCATGCAAGGCCCGAACCCCTTTTTGAAGGGAAGTGAACCGTTCATGGATCATAGTCTTAGGGCACTGGCTATCCCGATGGAGGTCGACATGTGTCCGGACGTCACCGACAAAAAGGTCATTCTTGGTGCAGGCGCAAAAGATTTATGGCAGGCCGAAGCCGACAAACAAAACTCCGAATTCAAGAAGAGCTGGGTAAAACTGGGCAAAGAGTTGCTTTCCGCGCCGAATGCTATCCCCAACGATATTCGTTGGGCGCTAAAAATGGGCGAGCAACATGACTTAACCAGTGACTTACAATTCGCGAACGTGAAGATAAAACCATGCTTTCACAAAATCGAACTCATGAGTTTCTGGCGCAAAAACGACAATATGAAATTTCATCTTCGAATTGAACTCGAGGTTCACCTCACTTACCAGCGTTTTGGTGAGAAGGACCCGAGGGAAGTGCTCATCACCCGAGGACTCCTGGATGACACTCGGGATTTGAACTGGTTTCCAACGTACCATACATCGAACTGTGGATTTTTCTTGCGTTACTGGAACGAAGTATGCCCGTGCACGGCCGGAGGAGTTGGAGCAAAAATTTGGGATTCGATCGCATCGACTTTCGCGTCGCGATTCACATTCGAGGTTGTCGACAACAAAGATTTGACGGAATTCCGGAAGTACTTCAACGATTTTGAGTCGCGACTGGAAGCGAGCGCCGCCGAAGATTTTAAAGGGACATTCGGGAAGGCACCGAAAGGTGAACTCGATGAAAAGAGAATGCTAACACTGCCAGTGGTTCTCGGGCTGGACGGCAGCAACGAAAACGTCCAAAACTACCTGAGTTTGATCACGACGGATTCCGGATTGCCGAGCAAAGAAACTGTTACTGATCTCGCGATGAAGGGAGTTCGTCGGGAAACCATCATGGACGAAATCGACGACCGATTGGCTATCGTGGACACCATGATTGAGCTGCTTGGTAAGGATAAGACGCTCCTGCCGAATATTGAGCCTTATCAAAGTGTGCTCAATGAACTTAGGGCCCTAGCGAAGTAGGGCGCCTATTCGCCGCCATCTGGCGACGCGTCCAACGCTCCTGATTTACTTCGCCGCAGCGCCGCCAACAACTGTCTCGCTTGTGTTGGCGACGGCGCGCCCGCTCTCAAATTCAACACGCATGCGTCACCGAATCTCGGCCTCCGCATAGGGGCTCTACCTCCCTCCGTCCGTCCTCGCACGTGGTACGGTGTTTCCAGAGTGATCGGCTGAACATCGAATTGCCAACAGTTCGCAAATTGCTGGGTTACGATTTGGATTGAGCAAGCAGCTCTTCGTGGCGGCCGAACAACTCTAAACTGGACTTTCAACGGACAGATCGTTGAAGAGTGGGTATCGTGCGGCGCTCGGGAAGCCGCGCGCCGCTCTTACGGCGCTTGAGCTTTCCTATGTTGCTGGGATTCTCTCGAGCACCACCGTGTGGGCGCCCGGCACGGGCCCCTTGCCGCCCAAGCCTTATGTGCCCGGCCGCGGACGGCCGACCAAGCAGCTACGTCGCGATGCGCAGCACCAACCGATCAAGGTCAAGGATCTTGCCTTGAGCCTTCCTGCCAAAGCTTGGCGGACGGTCACTTGGCGCGAAGGAACGAATGTATCCCTCAAATCCCGCTTTGCGCGCGTGCGCATTCGCATTGCGCGGCGACTTCAACCGCAGTGAACCCTGGCCGGAAGAGTGGCTCCTGATCGAATGGCCCAAAGGTGAAAAGGAACCAACAACGTACTGGCTATCGAGCCTGCCACCCACCGTCGGCTTTGCGCGTCTCGTCGACATTGCAAAGCTGCGTTGGCGCATCGAACGCGACTACCGGGAGCTCAAACAGGAGACCGGCCTTGACCACTTCGAAGGGCGCGGTTGGCGTGGCTTCCACCATCACGCCACGCTCTGCATCGCAGCCTACGGAATTCCTGATCTCCGAACGGGAGACGATTCCCCCCTCAGGACCTCGTTCCTCCACGCCGGTGAAAAAATCTCTGCTTCCCCGCAACTACCGGCCACGAGGCTCTGCCGTTCAGGACCGAACGTCACATCCCAAACTCGATCGCAACGATGCGACGACGCCTGATCATTGCGCTCATCAGTCGCCTGCGACGATGTCTGTGCTGTACTCCTCTCATCCAAAGCCGTACCGTGCGGATGATTTTATGACACAGTAAAATTAGAGCCGAGTTTCGGCAGGTTTCAACCGCGCGATGGTCGTGTGCGCAACGTTATAGCTTAGCGCGATCTCGCGGGTCGTCTCGCCAGCTTCAAGGCGCTTCAACGCCTCGTGGCGCTGGTGCACCGTCAGCTTTGGCCGCCGACCGAACGGCTTACCTTCGGCGCGCGCCTTCGCCCGGCCCTCATTGGTCCGCTGTAAGATCAGCGACCGCTCGAACTCGGCGAGACCACCGAGTACGTGAAGCATCAGCTTGCCATGCGGCGTTGTTGTGTCGGCCCACGTGTCCGCCAGCGACTTGAATGTTGCACCGGCCTCGCCGATCCGATGCACGATATTCAGCAAGTCCCGCAGAGACCGGGCGAGCCGGTCGAGCTTAGTGACGATTAGCACGTCCCCAGCTTCGAGCCGGTCAAGTAGTCGTTCTAATTCGGGTCGCTTGGTCACGATGCCCGAGACCTTCTCGGCATAGAGCCTTTCGACCCCAGCCTTGGCCAGTAAGTCCTTCTGCAGCGCTAGCGTCTGACCGTCCGTCGAGACACGGGCGTAGCCATAGATCGTCATGGTTCCTCCTGTTCCACTCGTTCATAGCCCCGGGGCGCCTTGCCTTCGCTCCAGATATATGCACCAAGATTCTCTCATCAAGACAAGGAGGGTTGAGCTGGTGCAAAAATGCTAAATTTCGCTACAGAACGATCCGCCCCATCTGGGGATTTCTCCCGAATCGGGAGGGTGGAGAAGCGATCAGCGGTCAGGTTTAGTCGGGATCGTCAGCGGCCGTGGGCCGCTTGCCGCGAGCAATGCGCAACTGGTTGACCTCTTCCAAGATGGCTGGGTCCTTGTCGCCGTCGATCTCGCGACGATCGAGGAGTTCGCGTTCCCTTGATGTGATCCCACAAACTTGGTCGATCGCTGCGCGGATTTCTTGGGTACTGTTCAGTTGTTTGACCGGGGCGCTTTGGTGGATCAGTTGCATGACGTGACCTTGCGGCGCGTTCATGCCTGTCATAGTGGCGCGGCGTTCGGAAATCTTGACATAGATCGCAGCGCTAGCAACGTCACCAGCCAATCCCTTCTCATAGTGCGGGACACCGAGCGCCGCGAGGCGCGCATCTTCGAGGAACATCTTGCGGCGCAAGTTGACGCCGTCGAACATATCTGCGGCGCGTTGATCGACAGTCGCGTGAACCTCGGCTTCCGTGATGCCGTAGGTCTCCGCGATCTTGCTAATCGGCGTCCGGTTCGCGACCGCCAGAACGATTGCGTGGGCCTCGTCCTCCGTCATGGCGCTTCTGTAGCACATCAGCCACATCCTCGCGAATGTGCCCGACAAGCCCAGATTCGAGTTTCCGGATTTCCAGCGCGGCGCGCCAATAGCGGCGGTGGTGCAATGGACGCGGCGCGATCGGCGAGAACGGCACCAAGGATGCGCCGATCTTGCGGCGCATTGACCGGACACGATTGAGGCCGGGGATCATGCGGTCGCGATGCCTGACCGAGTATCGCAGGTCGTGACAAGACCGGCAGGCCCACACGCCGTCGTGTTCGTACAATCGCGTCCGACCAGCACCACACGACGGGCAGACGAGCACTCTCGACGGCAGCATCCCGTGCGGCCGGGTCGAGATCGTCTGGTTCCCGATGCTAATTTTCCAGCCCTCGTGTGTGGCGAGCTCGCACCCCCCGTGTGCCGTCTGCAAGGTCACCGATGCGCCTTGGAACAACAGGCCCTCCCGGTAGAGCCAGTGAACGTCGACGTACGGGCAAGTCTCGACGAGCCGATCAGGCGACACACGTCTGTGGTGGTGATCTTCTTTCAGTCCGAATGCACCAGGCATGAGTGTGAAAACAAATGCACGATCGCAGCCTTCTGCAATCACAGATCACAGAGTATTTCTTTTCGGCAGGTTGATTTCGTGGCAAGGACCCCTGTGACCCCCGCCTCCCATGAACACGAACCGGTTGGTGATCGGTAAGTGATCAGTGCTGGGCGGTGGTTTCCCTTACTCTTTTCTGAAAAACCTTCCTCCTAGAGAATACAGGGTAAGGAAGGATTTCAGGTCCTTGTATGGAAAAACACCGACTATCACCGATCACCAACCAACCACCTTCAAATCGCGCCGATCGGTCGGTGGTCAGGTTCCACCCACCTCTATAGTCAGTGAAATCAGTGATTGGAGCAAAAGTATCACGCGATTTCCTTCCTATCGGTCGCTGTCATTAAATCAGCGAAGTTGGTGAGGTCAGTGGTTACCTCGAGAGTGAGGCTCGATTTCGTTCATTCCGCTTCCGGCCTTGCTGGCCGCCTTCTTCAGCTCCTGGACATGGTCGCGCGCCGCCTGCCTGCGCTGTTCCGACGTCAGCCTGGCCTTGCCGTAGACCGTCTGCCGGCGACCGTCGATCTTCCAGAGGCCGTCGCTTTTCTCGGCGTCCGGGTTGCGGACGGCGACGTAACCGCACGTCTCCATCTTGTAGGGGATCGACCGTCGATGCTTCTTGTCGAGCAGCCACTCGAGCGCGGCGCCTCGTTCCGTCGCGATCAGCATCGCTAGGGTCACGATGTCCGGCCGGCCGAGCTCGTCGAGCGCATCGGCGATCTCGCCATCCTCGGGGGCCTGGCTCGCGTGCACGATCTCGAAAAAGGCGTCGGTCTGGCGCGGAACTGCACCCGGCTTGAAGGCCGACAGGTCACGCTGCGCGAGGTAGGCCGCGACATGAGCGGCGCCGCCTTCGTTCCGCAGCCAGTGCCACTGCTCGGTCCAGAATTCCGCGGAGAACTCCTCCTTCTTCTTCTCCGACCATGCCACGCGGTGGCGGCGGTCGTCGGTCTCGAGGTGTACGCCGTCGGCCTTGTGGTTTGTGGTGATACAGAGGCCGAGCACATTCGGGACGTAGATGCGCTTTTCGTACTTGTCGACGCACGACAGCACATTGGGCGGCGCCGCGGCGTAGCCCTTGATGCGCTCATAAAGGGCGTAGCGGTTGGCGCGGCCGCCTTCGCCGAGGTCGTGCGCCTCGTTCAGGCGCATCACCACGGCCTTCACAAACGGGTTGTACTTGTCCAATAGCTCGGTCGGCGAGACGTTATGGAAGTTCCACTCCCCGATCGCCTTCTCCACCGCCTCGAGAATCCAGTCCTTCCCGATGCCCTGGTAACCGCCGAGCACAAGCGCGTAGTTGATCTTCTCATGCGGCCGCTGCACGCGGTGCGCGCACCAATCGATGATGTCCTCGGCATCGTCGGGATAGAGCAGCCGGACATGCTCGATCCATGGGCCAGCTTGGGTGGCGTCACCGTGCACGAGCTGCGGCGCCTGGTAGAGGTTGAGCGCGTGCGCGCCCGGGCGATCCTTCCAGCCTCCGTCAGAGAGCAGCTTATCCTCGATGACTTGTGGCAGTCCAGGCATCCAGGTAACCTGCTCGACGCGGCGGTTCTGCTTCAGCCACTCCGAGGCCTTGATCGTCACGAGCTTGCCCTGCTTCTTCTTCCCGGTCAGGATTTTCGGCAGGATCGAATCGACGCTCTCCCTCGGCCACGTCGTGCGCGTCGGCATGAACATGAACCGGTTGGTCTCCGGGATCGCGTAGAAGTCCTCCAGGCCGATCGCACCGTCGGCCGAGCGGACGATCGGAGGCTTAGGCAACGGCATTTTGGTCCTCCGCTCGAACAAGGTCGGCGAAGTCGGTGTCGGGAGTCGGCGGCATCAAAGGCACGACGACGCGGCCATGCCGGCGCCAGTGTGCGGTTACCTGAGCGGCTGCAGTTTGGCCCTGCTGGTTCGTGTCGTTGTCGATCAGGAGGACGAGGCGCTGCACGCCCGGGATGATCGGCAGCGCGGCGAGGTTCTTGGTGGAGAGCGCGGCCCAGGCCGGCACGAGAGGGCGCCCCTTGTGCGGGATGCGCGTTGCGGCCGCGAGAACCGTCTCGAGGCCCTCGCCGACGACGAGATCAGTCGAGGCCGGCCAGAGCTTGACGACGCCAATGCGACCGAGCATGCGGCGCTCGATCCTGAGAACCTGGCCGGGCTTCTCTTCGAGCGCGGTGCGCTGGATTCCGACTGGCTCATCGGTGACGGGATCGCGCATCAAGGCGATCAGGCAGGGCAACGAGCTGCCGGCGCCGAACAAGCACGAAGGGTGGAAGCGCAAAGACCGGTGCACGTCCGCCGGCAGCTTGGTCACGTCAATATGCCGCGTTTCGTCAAGGTAACGCTCGGCGACCGAGCCGGCGAGCGGCAAGCTTTCCGTCCAGATCGATTTCACCAACGCCAACTTGCCGGCATCGTCGCACTTCGTCACGGGTGCCGGTTCCGGCGGCCATTCCTTGATCATCTGGACGGCCTCGGCTGCGGTCATGCCCTCGACACGCATCAGCCAGTCAACCCGATTGCCGTGCTCACCGCATCCGAAGCAATGAAAATGGTCGGGATAGATCGTGCACGAGGGCTCGATCTCGTCGTGGAACGGGCACATCAGCTTGTTGCCAGGCAACAGCGGCAGGCCAACCATCTCGGTCAGCGGCGCGACATGATCAGGAAGGTCAGCTACAAATTCCGCATCGTCGTCGCGCTCGAGATCGGCCGGATCATCGATCGTCCCGATATCCCGGCGCACGTCCTCGAGGTAGACGTCGACCGCCTGCTCGAGCTCGGCTCGAAGATCCCTCTCCTTGTCGTCCGGCCCCGCCGCAGGCAACGGCTCGGCCCGGTGCTCGGCCTCTTCGAGGTAGTGCGGACCGGAATGCACCTTGCCGCCGAGCGGCAGTCCGTTCGCCCAGGCCGGCAGCTCGAGCAGGATTTTGAGGAACTCCGAATCCGACAGCGATCCGATCGGCACCTCGACGGTGACTTCGTCGTGGCAGTGGACCACCACGGCGATCTTGCGCGCCTCTAGGCGGTCGATCGTCGCAGCAAGCAGGTCGCGCGCGGTGCCCTGAACGACGTTCTCCACAAACGTGCCAAACCAGCCGCGGTGGGGCTTCCACTGCCCACGGGCATTGTCCATGAACTGGACATCCGACGGCGCGTCTTCGAACTTGGCCGGCACTAGGCGGGCTTCGGGATAGGTGATGGCGCGGCCGCTCGGAAGCGTGATGGTCAGGTTGCCGTCGGCGCAGCGACGATCGGCGGCCGCGGCGCCGGCGCCACCAGCATCGGCCTACCCGTCTTGATCGCCACGCGGATCGTCCGGGCGAGGTCCTTCCAGAACTTTGTCGTCGCCGCATGCGCGCTGCGCCACTGGCTGATAATCGCCTTGATCTCATCGTCGCTGCGGGGATCATAGGGAACGATGCGGCGCCAAGCTCCAACCGAGCCGCCGAAGCCGGAGGCGAGCTCGCCGCCTTTGCCAAGCTGCCGTTCCGCAGACGAGATCTCTGCGTTCTCCGGCTTATGCAGCATCCGGCGCGCGATAATCTTGTAGGGCTCAAGCCGCGTATCGCCAGTCCCCTGGAACGTGGCATAAGCGTCGAGTTTCCATTGCTCACCGGCGAGCCAGGCCAGCACAACGCTCTCGATGGCGGAGAAGTCGCCCGACTTGAGCTCGCGGCCAGGCGCAGCACAGAGCGCCGCCCGCGAGATGTCGCCGAGCAGAGCGAGTGGGTTGCCAAAGACTGCGATGCTGGCACGATCGCCCTCACGAACGCGGTCGACCACGGAAAGCGGTAAACCACTCTCGTTCTTCTTGAGGTTCTGGAGCTGTGGACCGAGGCTCGACCAGCGACCCGGCGCGCCACCGTACATCCGCAGAGTGCCGCGCATGCGGTTGTCGGCCGGTGCTGCATAGCACAGCATCCTTTTGAATTTGTTGACGCTCGCACGCGCCGCCGTGCGACGCAGCTCAAGCAGCTGGGCGACATATTCGTCTGGCTCGCCGGCGAGCGCCTGCGCGACCGCGCGCTTCGACAGCGAGGTCATGTTGTAACCGCGGGCGTTGATCGTCTCGAGAAATCTCTTCGCTTGGTCGGCAGACGTGATGGTGCCGTGCGTCAGCTCCTGAAGCTTCAGGCCGATCGCAGTGCGCTCGTGAATCGCGAGGTCACGAGCTGCGGCTGCGAACGTCCGATCGAGCCGGATGCCACGGTCATTGATGGCGAGGTCCTGCAGCTGGTAGCGGCGCTCGGTCGCAGAGAGTTGCTTCAGCTTCGGCGACTGCCAGACCTCGCGCATGGTGATGACGTCGAGCTTGCAGCGCTCATAGGTCAGCTGCAGCTTCGCTGGGTCCTCGTCCCACAGCGGAATGGTGCCGGTCCTGCGCTTGCGGTTGGCGCGCGGACGGGACACTGCGAGCATCGCCTTTCGCGCCGCTGGATCCTTCCGATACGGCAGGCCGAGCGCTTGCGCGAGCAGATCCAACTCGGCAGGATAAGCATTCGCGAGCGCCAAGCGCTGCGAGCAGTGCTGAACTTCGGGCGGAATCTGCGGAAAGCCGTAGCGAGGAACGAGCGTGTTCACGAGCATGCCGCGCTCGAAATCATAGCTGTGCGCGACCATCCGCCAGGACGAAGGGTCGGCTGCGATGTCCGCGAACACCGGCGGCACGGGATCAGTCGGCAGCCACAGCTGCGGATCGGCATCATCGATCGCGTAGAACATGCAGAGCGGCTCGGTCGTCGGGTCGATCGCGTAGATAAAGCCCCCACAGTCGCGCAGATTCACCGCGCTCCGCGTTTCCAGGTCCCAATACAGGGTCCGCATTGTTGTTTCCCAAGAATGGAACGAAGTGGAGGGCAACGCCGCCCTCCACTTTCGATCGATCGCCGACTACCAAGGAATGTCATCGTCGAGGATCTCGGCCGATGTCGCCGGCTTCACCGCACCCATCGCGTCGAGCGTCGCGTTGATCGGCGGCTTCGGCTTGGCCGAGCGCTTCGGCTGAGGCTGAGGCCCGCTGCTGATCGGGTCGTCCTTCGGCTCGCTCGGCTGCCTCCGCGACGCCTCGGTCGTCACCGGCGGCCTTTCCGCCGCGGCAGGACCAGGGAGTTGCGGCGCAGTCGGCGCCGCCAGCGCCTCTCCGCCATCGCCTGGTGCGTGCCAACCGATGATCTCAAAATGAGGCCGCTCGCTCATCTTGTACTTGGTCCTCATTGGCCGGCTAGAGAGCTTGATGAGCGGTATCACGCGTGCGTTACGCAACATGCGCATCGTCGTCACACTTTCCTTCAACTGCTCGTATGCGATGTGTGCGCCAACGGTCGGCGCCGCGTAGATATACTTTGTTGCGGTCTCAGGATTGACCAAATAGATCACGACATAATGCGCCCAGGGCGGGCGAGGCTTGTCGTCAACGCCTTTCTCCCACTCGCCGACCGGGATTTTGGCGTTGAGCTCGTCGGGATCCGGGAGCGGCTTGGTGGTGATGTCGGTCGGCCGATCATCCTTCCACATCCGCAAGATCTCGTCGACCTTAACTACCAACATCGGCGATGGCGCTTCGCAGCCGTCGCGGTCGATCCATTGATCTTCAGCATTCCATCGCAGAAAGTCATGCCCGCGCCCGGAGCTTGAACTCGAGGACGAGAAGCCGTCGTCATCAAATCCGCCACCACCCAGCGGAGGGGTTGTCACATCATTCGACATCTGCACTGTCCTTGTGTTTCAGGGGGTCTCCTTGTTCTCCAAGACCGGGCTGCGCCCCGGGCGGCGCCGCTTGTGCGGGAAACTGGGTCTGGCGAATGGTGACGACCGCGCTCTCGCGGCTACCTAGCCAACCGTCGTCGAACGGTGCGAGGCCGTAACGGATGCGAAGCGCAGCAATGGCGCTGTCGATCTCGTGCAAGTTGATCAGGCGCGTTGAGGCGTGGATTGCAGTCCAATCTATGCCGCGCACGAAGACGACCAGCAGGGTCGCGGAGTTCAGCGCGAGATTCTTGAGGATGTAGAGGAGCCGCCCGAGCATGGCGCCGTGCTGGCCCGCGAGAACAGCCTTGCGCTCGTCGCGGCGCCACACCAGCCAGTCGCGCAAGAGACGCACCTGCTCCGCGAGCTTGCGCTCGACGCGATCACCTTTCTGCCGATGTCGGGCGCCGCTCACGGATATTCTCCATCAACAATTTCGACATCATCCAAATGCACGCGGTCGCGCATCTCATTGAATAAGCGCTGCTCGGTCTCGCGGCGCAGATCGGCGAGTAACAGATCTAGATCGTCCGATTTGATGCCGAGAAAGCGCTGATCACGGCGCAGCGTGGCGACGATCGCATCGAACAGGCTTCTGGTGATGCTGAATGCCTTACGACCGCGGGCGGCAAACGGTTCGAGCTCGCAGCGAAGAGTCATCGCGGCCTCCTAGCGTAGGTGATCGTTGGCAGCCCGCGATGCGCGCGATTCCATATGAACCAGGCGTGATTTTCAGATGGACCCGGAGCGCCTTCGCGCTCAAACCAGATGATGCGATCAAGGAGGACGATCTTGCGATCAAAGGCTGCGCAATCACCGAACAGGTGTGTGCGAGTTTTTCCGGAGTCGAAATCTATTCTGAGCAACATCGCAACGATCGGCGCAAGCTCGAGTGCATGCGCAATGAACTCGCAAGCTAGTCGGCCGCCAACGCCATAGGGTGGATTTGTGCAAACGGCGTCGATGCGGGTATCAGGAAGCGAGGTTTGCAGGAGGAAATTATTTTTGGTCGCAGTCTCATCGAATCCTTCGTGGCGCAGAACCGACGCGATCTTCGATGCTGGCCCGTTCGCAGGGTCCCATACGTGTGAGCAATGCTGGCGCAGATACGAGACGACGACGCCTGTCACCCAGGCCGGAGTCTCATATTCATCGCCGCGCTGGCGGGCGTATCCGGAATTGCGTTGCGCCATGACGCATCACTCCGCCGCCGTTTGTGCCGGCTCGCGCAGGATCCGATCAAGCTCCTCGTGCAGCTTCGCGATCAGCTCCGGCCAGAGCCCATATTCGATCTGGTGCATGGCATTCGCCACACAGGAACGGACCTCTACGGCGCAGATCGAAATCGGATCATCCGGCACGCACTGCGACTGCTCGGCCTTGAGTCCTTCGAGCACTGCAGGCTTCTCCGGCAGCACTGGCATGGCATTCGTGAACCGATCAATCGGCGCGCTGATCGCATCGTCAAGCGACGTGTTGGCCTTCTCGAGGAGCTGAGGTTGTTTCGGGGTCCGCGGTTGTGTCGCGTTGCGCAGTTTAATGCTATGCCGCCTTCTGCCGTCCTTGCCGACGGTCTTCGGCAAGTGGGGAATTTCCCCAGTTGCGACCTTCTTCGCGCGGATCGATGCAACTGTCTTATGATCGACCTTCGCCACCTCGGCGATGTGGCGGTCGCTCTTCTCGGGTGTCACTTTCAGTAGCTTCGAGATCAGTTCGCGCTTCTGGTCGGCGCTGAGGTGCCGGCGATGGATGTTCTTGGAAATGACATAGTCGACCGGATCGCGAGGTTTAACATTGCGAAAGGCAATGTCGAGCTTGCCGTTGCTGGTGACAACCTTGATGCCGACCATCTCCATTGCCTCGAGGCGGTTGCGACCGTCGAGCAGGTCGCCATCGCACAGTGCGACTCCTTCGTGCAGGCCGTGCTTCTGGATGTCCTCGCCGAGCGCTAACAGCTCGTCGGCAGACATCATCGGAACCAGTTCTGCGGCGGGATGGATCTCCAGAATGTCGCGCCAAGACTTCTTGGATGCCATAAACCAGTCTCCCTGTGCCCTTGCGGGCGGTAAGACCGGGCGCTAGATTGATCGGGCCCTTGCAGTGGTCCGACCGTCGCCTGGTCGGTTGAAATTCAAAACGCCGCCCAAAAATGGGCGGCGTTTTTGCGTCAGACGGGATTCTCACCTATTGCGGCTGCTTCGCGCTCGCGGCGCCAGGCAGCCGCGGATTCACGGCTAATGAGTTGCCGAACACCCGCGTAGAAGGTGGCCGGCCCCTTGCCTTGTTGCTTCAGCTTGTAAAAAAGCGGGATCGAGATTGAGTGCCGTCGACAGAACTCGGCGATCGAGTAGGCGTCGACGTCAGACGCGACGTCGGCAGCGGGGCGAGCAGTCATATGGGCATCTCCTTAGATGCCCGTATGGAAGCCTAAATGGACCGGTGATACATTCCGCACTTTTCCGCGCGCGTCCGCGCGCGGAAAAAAGCGCGTCAGCTAGTCTTGCCTACGTCCAAGTGCGCGAGCAACGGTGTCCCAGCTTGGATGGTTTGGGTCGTTACCAGGGTCAAGGCCCCGCTTTTCGCACTCGACCTTGAAGTCGTGAAGCACTTGGCGTCGCAGGGTTGCCGTGCTCTTGCGCCCATAGCCTTCTGGATTCCGGAGTTCGACGATAGCGCGGATTACCTCATATGTTTCATTGTCTTTTTCGCCCTCCTGCGACTCGGCAGAGCACAGCTCTTTGAGCAGCCTCTCTAACTCTTGGCGCTTATCGTAGCAAAAGCACTCGTTGACGACGGTTTGTCCCCCGCCAGACGTGGCGATGATCTCGGCGGCGTTGACCCCTACGCTTTCCCACGGCACAGCTTGCCAGTACGATCGACCAAGCAGCTCTGACGTCACACGGCCGTTGCGATGGAAGCAACGCGCCCTCGTTTTCAACTTACCGCGAAGCCGCCATTCATGCAGCGTGCGCTGGGCCGGCTTCCGAGCGCCGAGCACAACTTCAAGGCGACGAAGCGTTTCTGTTTCCGGTATCCACTCATGGAGAATGAATCCTGCTTCGTCAGACGAGCCGCCCTTTGCGGATTCCGGCCGCTTGCGCTTCTTGCCTTTTGCGGCCACCGACTGCCTACGCTTCTCGGCCACGGTCAGCGCCCCCCAATCGGCACGACATTGCTGACCGGCGCCGGCTGCGGCGCAAGATCTTCTAGGAGCCCGACGCGGGCATGTTCGTCCGCGTGCTCGGTGATGAAGCGGCTGTAGTTGCTCTCGATCTCGCCGACACTGGTGTTGTGCAGGCTTGCAACCAGCCGGATCGGCACGTTGTTAAGCAACCGCCTAATAATGCTCGAATGCCGCAGCGCGTAGATCGTCACGCGGTCAGGATCCTCGCCGAGGCTTTCGACGATGTCGCGAATTGTCCGCGAGTAGTCCCTCGAAGGATCGCTGCTCCAGGGTTGGCCGTCGGCCCGCATGAGCAGCGGTTCCTCCGGTGCACGGCCGACCACGGCTGCCTTGAGCTTCGTCGCCAGCGCCGGCGTGATCGGAACGCTATAGCGTTTGTGTTTATTCTCTGACCGATTGAGTCCGCCGCCCTTGGCGGATTTTGGCATCATGACTTTCGGCTGGGTCGGATGGTCATGCAGATCCTCGATCCGAAGACGGATGGCCTGGCTCGGCCGCGCGCCAGTGATCGCCAGAGTGTCGACGAGCAGGCCGAGCTTGGCGTCGCGCTCATAAGCCGCGCGCACGAAGGCGTGCACAGTGGCGTCGGGCAGGAAGACATTGCGTGCCCCTTCCCCCTCCGGGAGCTCTTTCAACCCTGCTTGCCAGGCGTCACGATTTTGAATCCGCTTGTCGTGCTGGGCTGCGAGCGACAGCGCCGCGCACAGCGCGTTGACCATGCGGTTGATGGTGGCGGGCTTGATCTTGTCCAGGAGGCCGTTGCGCCAGTCTTCAAGCTCCCTTGACGCGAGCAACGACACTGGCTTGGCCAAAAGTACGGCAGTCAAGTGCGCGCGCGGCATCCGCGCGTTGTATTCATTGGCGTCGCGGGCCTTCAGATTTTTGGCGTAAGCCTTCAGCGCCCCGTCGACGGTCACGGGTGCGCCGTTCGACGCGGCCTCGGAAGCGCCGCGGCGCGTCAATTCTTTGGCTTTGTCCTGCGCCTGATAGAAAGTCAGGACCTTCTCGCCGTCGGCCTCGTCGTAGTCGTCGGCCTCGCCGATTCGCTTGGTCCAATAGCTCCGGCCCCTGCCGTCGCCGACGCCGGCCTTCAGCACCCAGGTGCCATTCTTCTGGGCACGACGGCGGTAGAGCAAGGTCACGCCGTCGGCCAATGCCGGTCCAGTGTGGGGCTTGGGTTTAACGGCGAGCTTGAGTCGAGCGGTGCGGCTTTCGAGGCGAGAATGACGAACCTTGCGTGCCATAGTGAAGAAATGTCCCGGAAATGTCCCAATCACGTGTGTAGAGGTGTGAACAAGCCTGTAGCGACACGTATGGGTATTCCACGAATGATCAAGGGCTTAGCGTGAGATCAGTGAATGCGCAGATATGCGTATAGAAAAGAAAAGACCCGTCCGGGGGGACAACCGGACGGGTCAAGCCATATGGGCGCTTGGGGTGGATGGGCGCTCGCGCCTGATATGACTGATGGGGAGGGATGACCGCTCCCACATCATTTGGTCGTGGCACAGAGCCGAACGTTCAAAACCCGCCGCGTGATTTTTTAACCTTCGCAGTCCGCGCATGTTTGCGGACAACTATCGTGCGGCAGGTCTATCCGATTGAGAAAGCGTGGATTTATCGCCGGCGCTGGACAACGAGGGTTGCGCCAGCGCGCGTGTTCCAGGCTCTTCGCGACGTTCCGACGCGTCTTCACGTTTTGTTGTCCCCGGCACCGCCGCAACCGGCGTCGCACCATCGACCGCAACCGCCATGACCGCGGCGTAAGCATCAGCCTCGCCGTCGCCGAACAGATCGTCGCGGCCCGGCGTTCCCAGGTCGCGGGCGGTCTTTACAAGAGTCAGGCGCAGCGCTTCCGGCTTCAAAGCGTAGTTGCGCTCCAGCAGCAGCGCCGCGACGCCGGAGACATACGCCGCCGAGAACGAGGTTCCCGATGTCATCTGGTATTTGCCATCCGGCGCCGGCAGGAAGATGTCGACGCCGGGCGCGGCGAGCGCGATGTGGCTGCCGCGATTGGAGGCGGAGAACAGCTTGTCCTGCGCATCGGTCGCGCTGACCGCGATCACGTTGGGATTGGCCGCGGGATAAAGCGGCGGCGATTTCGCGCCGGCATTGCCGGCCGCCGCAATCAGCACCAGCCCGCGCGCGGCGGTCGCCGCGATGGCGCGCTCGATCACCGCGTCCTTCGGACCTGCAAAGCTCATATTGACGATCTGCGCGCCGTGCTCGGCGGCGTAGTTCAGCGATCTCAGGATCACATAGGATGAGCTTTCGGCGCCCCCCGTGGTGCCGCCGAAGGCGCGGATCGCGATAATGCGCGCCTCGGGCGCGCTCCCCATCAGACGCGCATGCGACACGATCGCACCAGCGATACCGGTGCCGTGGACGTGCGGCCCTTCCTTGCTGCCGAGCGCATCGAAATTGTCCGCGATCGAGTTGACAAGCTCGGGATGGCTGGTGTCGATCCCGGAATCGATCACCGCGACCGTGACGTTCGCGCCATGGACCAGCATATGCGCCTCCGGCAGGCGGAGCTTTGCCAGCGCATATTGCGCGGGGTCGCCTTCCGCGGGCACGCCCGCCTTCTGGTCCTGAAGCATGTAACGGAAATTCGGCTGCAGCGAGCGCACGCCGTTCGCAGCAGCGAATTCGCGGCGCACGGTGTCGTAGGGCCGGCCGTCGGTGATGCGGAACAGCCCGATGGTGGCGCCGATCAGCGGAAAGCTCTCCGACGCAATGCGGGTCAGGCCGTGGCTGCGCGCAAGCGCGTCGGCATCGGCCGTCGAAAGGTTGCTGTCGAGTTCCGCCACGAACTCATTGGCGATACTGCGCGACGTGGTCGCCGCCTGCGCCGTGTTGCGGCCGGAATTGCCGGCGCCCTTCTTGCCCGATTTGCCCGAACCGCCGCCGGCCGCACTCGGCTGATCCAGGCATTCTCCGTCGGCGTCGCGATTAGGCGCGCTACAGGCCGGATAGAGATTGGGCGAATAGCGCACGTAAGGCAGCACCGCTGTGTGGGCCATGCGCGCCGTCAGCCGGGGCACCACCCTGGGTCCGCGATCGACGCTGGTTATCGCCCGCCCGGTGACGACGGGACCGCCGCGCCCCGTCACCGTCGGGCTGATGGTCGGAACGCGCGAGGGAATGCTGATTGTCGGCGTGCGCATGATCGCCTGCGCGTGCGCGACTTCGCCGCCGAAAGCGCCAAGCAAGAGAACTGTGCCCATCGACGAAGCGAAGACGCCCGCTCTCGACACGCTTTCGGACTTACGCTTCATGACTCTCGGCGCTTAGGGGGCCGCCACGGCGAGGTTGACGATCTTCTCGCGCTGCATCCTGCCGAGCAGCGAGGCAAGCTCGTCGTTGTTCATCGCCTTGTTGAACTGGAGGCGGAACATGCCGCCCTTGGCGCCGTCGACGATCGATGCCTGGTAGCTGTCGAGCAGCGTGGTGATGTCGGCGACCCGCGCGTCCGGCGTGAACCGCACCAGCGCATGCGCCGACGCCCCAGGCGAGGCACCGAGTTCGCGCGTGATCGGCGCGTTCGTGGAGAGCGAGGCGGTCTGGAAGGTCGAGCTCTGGTTCTTCACCAGCACGGCCCCGATGATACCGGCCTGGAGCAGCAGCGCGATCGCGCCGAGGCTCGCCGACCAGGCGAGCGTGCGTGGCGACAGGCTCGCGAAAAACGTCGAGATGCGTGTCGAGAGCGACAGCCCTCCGGGTCCGCGTGCGGGCTCCGCATCGATCGCGGCGAACAGTTTCTGCATCGCGCCGGCCGACGGAGCACCCAGGCTCTCGTTGAGATGGATGGTCTCTTCGTATTCGGCGCGGATCGCGGCGTACTGCCTCGCCAATTCAGGATCGCCGGCGAGGGCGTCCTCGACCCGGCGCGCGTCGCGCGAGTTCAGCGTGCCGGCAGCATGCCATGGCAGCAGCATCTCAATTTCACTGGGCTCTTGCTCCAGCATCTTCTTGCTCAATGCCATCATGGCCAGCCTCGCTCAACACCGGCTGCCTTGAGCAGCTCGGCCAGTTTCTTTCGCGCATAGAACAAGCGCGTCTTCACGGTGTTCTCCGGTATCCCGACGATTTCGGCCACCTCTTCCACGGACTTCTCGTGGTAGTAGACGAGATCGACGATTTCCCGATGGTCCGGCGACAGTGCCGTCAAACACTCTCGCAACGCTTCACTGGTATCCTTCTTCTGCACCGCCGTTTCCGGATCGTCGGACGTATCCTCGATCGCGTTGGCGGCCTCTTCGTCCAACTCAAGATCCTTCCTGCGCCGAAGCGCAGACAGGGCCTTGAATCGGGTGATTGCCAGCAGCCAGGTGGAAACAGCGGATCGGCCCTCGAACTTTCCGGCCTGACGCCAGACGTCGAGAAACACCTCACTGATCAGGTCCTCAGCGACCTGCTCATCGCGCACGAGCCTAAGCCCGAAGCGATAGACCCTGACATGGTGCCGCCCGTACAGCACCTGCATAGCGAGCCGGTCGCCTTGGGCGATCCGGGCGATTAGGACTTCGTCCGAAGCCGCCTGTGTCACGCTCAAAGGCCGTCTCGCAAAGTTGGTCGGGTCGAAACGGCAGGCGGTTCGACGGGTGATGCAAGAATCTTCAACCTACCGCGGTTGCACGGGGACATGTGTGATGTACCCCACATACGCGCGTATTCTTGCAGCCCCTGGGGGCTCGCTAAAAATGGTAACATAATACTATAACTTTTCCCTGCGGAGCGCACACGGGCGCGGCCCGATCTTACCAAGCCTCGATCCATAACGCAGCCTTGTGCAGCGTATTCGCCGGCCAATTGACTGTATCTCTGGACCTTACCGTTGACCTTATCCGTGGCCCATTGCCTGGCCAATTCCCTGGCCTATCGCCGACAATCCCTAATCGCTCGCTAATTTCCGTGTCGGATCAAGGCACTTACCCGGGCGGCCGGCCCGGATTCGCACCGCAAGGATACCAAACCTAAAGGCTTGCCACGTAGATTTTTGGACTGACATTCACCAATGGCAGGTTCATGAGCACGGCCGCGACATCCATCCCGGAGCGGAATGCCGCAGAGGTCGCGGATCTCGTCCTGTTTCCCGACCAGGCCACGCCGGAGGTCGTCGCGCGCCGCATGCGGCAGCGGCGCCAGATGTATGTCGGCCAGGCCGCGAGCTATTCGCTCGGCACATCCGTCCTGTTGATCTACGCTTATGGCGGGGCGATCTCGATGATCGTGCCGTCGCTGTTCTGGTTCGGCGGGCTGATGATCATCGGCAGCTTCGCGGTGCTGTCGGAGGCCGGCGTCGGCGAGCGCTACCGGGACCACTACCTGACCGTCTTCCAGATCTCGGCGCATATGGCGCTCCAGCTCGTCTTCCTGCTGGCGGTTCCGACGATCGGGGTCGCCTTCATCAGCGTGCTGTTCCTGATCTTCGCCTTCGGCACGCTGCGCATGACCTCGCAGCAGGCGATGCTGACCTGGGCGCTCGCGACCATAGGGCTCGGCTTCGTCTTCCTGATCTCCGACCTGCCGATCGGCATGCCGGTGACGAGCCGGCTCGAGCGCCTCGCATCGATGCTGTGCTTTGTCCTGGTGATCGGCCAGTGCGCCTTCCTCGGCCTGTTCGGCAGCACGCTGCGCAAGATCCTGTACCGGCGCAGCATCGAGCTGAAGGCCGCCTATCAGCGCATCGAGGAGCTCGCCGAGCTCGACGAGCTCACCGGCTCGCTCAACCGCCGCTCGATCATGCGCGCGCTCGATGAAGAGATCGCCGGCGTGCGCGAGGCAAAAGCGCCCTGCTCGGCTGCACTCATCGATCTCGACTGGTTCAAGCGCATCAACGACGTCCACGGCCATCCGACCGGCGACGAGGTGCTGCGCAACTTCGCCATCACCATCTTCGCCAATATCCGCCCCAACGACCGTTTCGGCCGCTACGGCGGAGAGGAGTTCCTGCTGCTGATGCCGGACACGTCGGGCGAGGCCGCCATGCGCATGCTCGACCGCCTGCGCATGATCGTGGCCGAGCTCGACTGGAGCGCATTCGCGCCCGGCATGCATGTGACGATTTCCGCAGGCGTCGCAGCGCTGCGCGACAATGATAATGCCGACTCATTTCTCGCGCGCGCCGACAGCGCGCTCTATTCCGCCAAGGCGCAAGGACGCAACCGCATTGCGACCAGCTGACCAATCCATTTTTGCCCGGTGGCGCAGAAAGAGCCCCCGGACCGAACGCTCCAGGACAGGGCCATGAGATCGAAAGCCGCCAAAGTTTCCGAAAACCTGCTCGATGAATTGCAGGCGACGCTGTCCCACGGCACGGTTGCGCGCCGGGTCGAGACGCTGCGCCGCGTCACCGATCTCTTCATCACCGGCGCGGTGGACTATTCGGACGACCAGGTCGCCGTGTTCGACGACGTCTTCCAGTGCCTGATCGAACATATCGAGACCTCGGCCAAAGTGCTGCTCGCCGAGCGCCTGGCACCGATCGACACGGCGCCGGCCGTGACCATCCGCACGCTCGCGCTCGACGACGTCATCGACGTCGCCGGCCCTGTGCTGTCGAAGTCGGAACGGCTCGACGAGGCGACCCTGATCGAGATCGCGCGCAGCAAGAGCCAGGCGCATCTCAAGGCCATCTCGATGCGCCGCGTGCTGTCCGATGCGCTCACCGACGTGCTGGTGGCGCGCGGCGATAACGAGGTGGTGCAGTCGACGGTCAAGAATCCCGGCGCGCAATTCACGGAAAAGAGCCTTACCGACCTGGTCGGACGCGCCGAACGCGACGACGACCTCGCAACTTGCGTGGGCCTGCGCCCGGACCTGCCGCGCCATCATTATCTGAAACTGATCGCGAAGGCGTCCTTGAGCGTGCGCAGGAAGCTCGAAGCCGCCAATCCCGGCCAGTCCGACGCGGTGCTCAGCGCGGTCCACGAGGCGGCGCAACGCGTTCGCGCGGCGACCATGACGCGGCAGACCGAAATGGCGCGCGCGCTGGTGAGATCGCTGTTCGATGACGGCCGTCTCAACGAGCACCAAGTCACGGCCTTTGCCGAACAGGGCAAATTCGACGAGGCCAATGCCGGGCTCGCGGCGCTCGCGGGCGTTCCGGTTGCGATCGCCGAAAACATGATGATCGAAACCCGCACCGAGGGCGTGATGATCCTCGCCAAGGTCGCCGGGCTCTCGTGGTCGAGCGTGCGCGCGATCATCGCCATGCGCGACAAGCTGTCCGGCCGCGATTTGACCGACCTTTTGAGCGCGCGAGACACCTACGAAGCGCTGCGCACCTCGACGGCGCAGCAGGTGCTGCGCTTCCACCGCATGCAGCAGAGCACGGCACCGGCGTAGCCGGTGCTAGTACTTCAGCACTTTTGATCCGATGAACGCGCCGATCGCGGTCACGAACGCGGCGGCGAGCGTGTACCAGGTCGCCACGAACAGCGGCGAATCATCGGTGCAGTGCGAGGCGTAGAGCGTCGCCGCCAGCCCCGCCGACAAAAGGCCGGCGAGCGCGCCGGCAAGCGCGGGCCGCGACGGCGCGCCGTGACGCAGGCCGAACAGCGCGCCCGCCAGCAGCGGTAGCGACATCGCAGGGATCGCCGACAGACACACCCTTGAATTCTTGCCGACGAGCCGCATCGTCATCGGCATCGCAGGCGCCATCATCATCTCGCCGCCGATCGCCACCGCAAGCAAGGCCACGGGGAGCAGCAGCAGCCAGCCCCAGCCGCGCATCAAGGCCTCGGGCCGCGACAGATGCAGACTGATCGCGATCGCGGGGATCGCGAGCGACAGGGTGACCGCGAACTTCATATCGAAGAACGGATTGTGCATCGCGCTCATCACGTCCGGCCGCACGCCGAGGAAGGTGGCGAAGATCAGGATCGAGAGCGGCGCGGCCACCAGCAGCGACAGCGCCAGCACGGCACCGACCTTCGGCGCACGATGAGCGTTGTCGGCCGCGAGCGTGCGAATGAGTTGATCGGTATCCATCTCATCTGTCCCGCAGTTTGGCGGTAAGCGCGGCCAGCCCCCGATGCAGCGCGACGCGCACCGCGCCTTCGCTCATCGACAACTTTGACGCGGTGTCCCTGATCGAGGCGCTGTCGACCGCAATCGACTGCAACACGTCACGCTGGCGCTGCGGCAGTGTCGCAAGCTGCGCCGCGACCTCGCCTGCGGAGGCCGTCTCCGGCAGAGCCTCGCCCGGCAGCGTCTCGGCGAAATCGTCGATATTGACGAAGATCCGCCTGCCCCGTCGCCTTAGCGCGTCGATCAGCTTGTTGCGGGCGATCGCGAACAGCCAAGGGGCGAGAGGCGCTTCGCTATCCCAGGTATGCCGCTTCAAATGCACCGCCAGCAAAATGTCCTGCACGATATCCTCGGCTTGATCGGGAGGCTGGCCGGCCCGCGCGAGTCCGCGCCGGGCGGCAGCCCGCAGCACCGGCGTGACCGCCTTCAGCAGGCGATGATACGCCGCATCATCCCCTGCCATGGCCGACCGCATCAGGCCGGTCCATTCGTCCTCACGTCCGCGCACGCGCGCTCCCACCTAGCAATTCGGCCGCTCTTTCAATTTGTTACGCCCGCACCGGCCAGATCACGACTTCGTGATCAAGCTGAGGGTGTAGAATCCGGCCCGGCCCGCAAGTCGGGGAGGCTCATAACACCGATCCCTCCGGCTGGCATCCATCGGGCGCTTTGCGGGCCACCAATTGCCCCGGTTTTGCCCGGTCCAGCCCGAAGATTCCCTTTTTTTGCCCAGCTGTGGTCACGCCCAGGGGTCTCTGTTCGCCCCGGGATGGGCCAATTGGGGAGATCATCACAATGATCAAAGCCAGCGGGCGCGTAGCGTTGATTCTCGCCGCCGGACTCTTCGTCGCAGTCGGGGACACCGCACAGGCTGCACCGACCGCCGCGAGCGACACCAAGTCGGACAGCGCGAGCAATTCGAGCGAGACCGTCAAAGAAACCAAGCCTCGGCGTCACCACGCTCGTCACCACACCAGCAAGACGGCGGAGAAATCCTCCGACGACAAGGCAGGCAAGAGCGATAAGAAGGACGCCGCGGCCGCCGAGAGCATCGCGCCGGCCTCCAGCGCCATGCCGCCCGCAGTCGCCAACGCCAATGCGCAGCTCGCCTCCGCCGATACGCCGACCGCCGCTGCGGCCACCGCCATGACGTCGCGGGCCAATGACAATTTGCAGGCCGCGGCAGACCAGGCGGCTGCAGCGCCAGACAGCCAGGTGGCCGCGTCAGATCAGCCGGATGATGCCACCCAGCAGCAGGATAACCCGCCTGCGCAAAAGGCCGTCGCGGCGACCGATGCACAGCCGCGCCCGGCTCCGGTGATGGCTGCCGCGAGCAGCGAAAACTCGGCCTGGGACCAGAGCTCGCTGATCGGCAAGATCTTCATCGGCTTCGGCGCACTCCTGACGCTGGCCTCGGCCGCGCGCATGTTCATGGCTTGATTCTTGGCCTGATTCTTCGCTCGATTCTTGGCCTGAGCCGGTTCCGGGACGCGCGGCTCGCGCGTCCCGTCAGGCGTTTTCGCCCTCTTGAAGCCCACCCCGCCAACGGGCACATTGCCCGCTGAAATCGAAAAACGCGTGGGTGGAGCATGAGCACGTTCGAGCACATCATCGTCGAAAGCCAAGGCGCGGTCGGCATCATCAAGCTGAACCGCCCGAAGATGCTCAACGCACTGTCCTTCGGCGTCTTCCGCGAGATCGCCGCCGCCGTCGACGATCTCGAGGCCGATGACGCGATCGGCTGCATCGTCGTCACCGGCAGCGAGAAGGCATTCGCCGCGGGTGCCGACATCAAGGAGATGCAGCCGAAAGGCTTCATCGACATGTTCTCGGAAGATTTTGCCGCCATCGGCGGCGACCGCGTGGCGCGCTGTCGCAAGCCGACGATCGCCGCGGTCGCGGGCTACGCGCTCGGCGGCGGCTGCGAGCTCGCGATGATGTGCGACATCATCATCGCCGCCGACACCGCGAAATTCGGCCAGCCCGAGATCACGCTTGGCACCATTCCCGGGATCGGCGGTACGCAGCGCCTGACGCGCGCGATCGGCAAGTCCAAGGCGATGGACCTCTGCCTCACCGGCCGCATGATGGATGCGGCGGAAGCCGAGCGAAGCGGCCTCGTCAGCCGTGTGGTCCCTGCCGACAAGCTGATGGACGAGGTGATCGCGGCTGCCGAGAAGATCGCCGCGATGTCGCAGCCGGCGGCCGCGATGGCCAAGGAAGCGGTGAACCGCGCCTTCGAGACCACGCTCGCCGAGGGCATGCAGGTTGAGCGCAACCTCTTCCACGCCACCTTCGCGCTGGAGGACCGCTCGGAGGGCATGGCCGCGTTCATCGAGAAGCGCAAGCCGCTGAACAAGAATCGGTAAGGTTGGTGTAAGGCTCCCCATCCCTTCCCGCAAAATCCTGTGACGTAGCTGCAACAAGCGCGGATTTCATGGGACATTCACCCGCGGCAGTTTGCCTGCGGGACCGGCGCTGGTTAAACAGGTAAGAGGGCCGCCGTCGGCGGGGGCGGATAGCCGGGGTTGTTACGGGATCAGATGAAGGGGCGTGCCGCCAGAACTGGCCGCGTAAGGACGCGGCGCCGATCGGGCGTGGGTCATGTCCTTGTCACATGGACCGCGCTAACGGTTTCCTGCGCCCTCCCGGCCGCTGCGCTGGCCGAAGCGCTGCCGGAAGCGCTGGCAAAAGCCTATCAGACCAATCCGCAGCTCAATGCCGAGCGGGCGCGCCAGCGCGCCACCGACGAGAACGTGCCGCAGGCGCTTGCCGGCTACCGGCCGCAGATCGTGGCGAGCCTGAGCGCCGGCCTGCAATCGGTGCGCAACCTGCTTCCAGACAACACCATCCAGACCGCGACGCTGAAGCCCTGGACCATCGGCGTCACCGTGACGCAGACCCTGTTCAATGGCTTCCGTACCGCCAACAGCGTGCGCGTCGCCGAGTTCCAGGTGCAGTCGGGCCGTGAGGCCTTGCGCAATGTCGGCCAGGGCGTGCTGCTCGATGCCGTGACCGCCTACACCAACGTGCTCGCCAACCAGTCGCTGGTCGAGGCGCAGCGCTCCAACGTCGCGTTCCTGCGCGAGACACTCGCCGTCACCCAGCGCCGGCTGAACGCCGGCGACGTCACGCCGACCGATACGGCGCAGGCCGAGGCGCGCCTCAACCGCGGGCTTTCCGATCTCAACGCCGCCGAAGTCGCGCTTGCCGTCAGCCAGGCGACCTACGCTCAGGTGATCGGCAACCCACCGTCGCAGCTTCGGCCCGCCGAGGTCGTCGACCGCTATCTGCCGAAGAGCCGCGAGGACGCGCTCGCCATGGCGATCCGCGAGCACCCGGCGGTGATGGCGGCAGGCTTCGACGTCGACGTCGCCTCCACCAATATCCGCGTCGCCGAAGGCGCACTGCTACCGAGCGCCAATGTGCAGGGCAGCGCCAGCCGCAGCCGCGACGCCGACCCGACGCTCAGTACCCTCGGCACCGACCAGGCCTCCATCGTCGCCAACGTCACCGCGCCGATCTATGACGGCGGCACGGCCGCCTCGCAAACCCGGCAGGCCAAGGAGGTGTCGGCGCAAAGCCGCCTCGTGCTCGACCAGGTGCGCAACCAGGCGCGCACCGCCGCGACCAGCGCCTGGGTGGCGAACGAAGGCGCCAAGATCGCGGTCTCAGCCTCGGAGTCCGAGGTGAAGGCGGCGACCGTCGCCCTGCAGGGCGTGCAGCGCGAAGCCGCCGGCGGACAGCGCACCACCGTTGACGTGCTGAACTCGCAGGCCGACCTGATCCAGGCCAAGGCCCGCCTGATCGGCGCGCTGCGCGACCGCGTCATCGCCTCCTACACGCTGCTCAGCGCGGTCGGCCACCTCGACGTCAAGACCTTGAGCCTCAACACGCCCGACTATCTGCCCGAAGTGCACTATCACCAGGTGCGCGACGCCTGGCACGGCCTGCGCACGCCGTCGGGGCAGTGAATCGGGTAGGCTCCCCAAAAACATCGAAAACAACCCCATGCAAAGTAGAATGGCCTCACCGGCCAGGATTTGACACGTCGGGCAAATCAGCAGCACCACTCCATCGTGAGCGAGGCCCGCGACCGCGGTTCGCTTCAACGCCAAATCAACTCGCGCTAGAGTAGCGGTCCAATATCAACCGACTCATCCCGCGAGGCCTTTTGATCCCTGGAATCCTTCGTGGTGCGGCCAAGCTGTGCGGCGCCCTCTTGCTGCTGGTCGTCGCAGCGGTCATCGCATTTCGGCTGGCGGCCGTTTCTCGCGAGACGGCAGGCCGTGCCGATCACGCGCCGTCGAGCGGGCATTGGGTGACGACGCGCTCGGGTGACGTGTTCATTCAGGAGAAAGGCCCGCCGGTCGGAATTCCGGTCGTGCTGTTTCACGGCACCGCGGCCTGGAGCGAGTTGTGGCGGGCGACGAGCAATGCGCTCGCCGCCGGCGGCTATCACGTGATCGCGCTCGACCTGCCGCCGTTCGGCTTCTCGGATCGGCCGGGCGGCTACACGCGACAGGATCAGGCCGAGCGCATCAGCGACGTGCTCGAGAAGCTCAATGCAGCGCCCGCGATCATCGTCGGCCATTCCTTCGGCGCCGGTGCCGCGACCGAGCTTGTGCTGCGCTTCCCGGCCCGCACCCGGGCGCTGGTGCTGGTCGATGCCGCTCTGGGGCTGACGGCCGAACCGTCCGATCCACCGGCAGCGCTGCGTCCGAAATGGCTGCGTGAAATGCTGGTGTCACTGACGGTCACTAATCCACTTGCCACGAAGATGCTGCTGCAATCGCTGATCGCGAAAAAGGATCGCGCCTTGCCTGAATATGTCGAGATCCTGCAGCGGCCACTGACGCGCCAGAACTCGACGCCGGATATCGCCGACTGGGTCTATTATTTCGCAGGTACAGATCGCGGCGCGATCAGCGCCGACCGCGGCGCCTACGCGCGGCTCAAGCAGCCCGTCGCTATCCTCTGGGGTGAGATGGATACCGTGACGCCGCTCGCCCAGGCGCGCGACCTGAATGGTCTGCTGCCCCAGGCGCACCTCACTCTGCTGCCCGGGCTCGGTCACATTCCGCAGATCGAAGATCCCGGCCAGTTCAATGACGCCCTGCTCAAGGCGCTCGGGACACTCTAAACTCGACCAAGATTCAAACTCACCGGAGGACTCATGGACATCATCAGATTGTGCGCCCTTCGCTATGCCGCACTGCTTGGTTTCGTGATCCTGACCGGTTACATCCCCGCCTTCATCGACCAGAACGACATGATCTTCGGCCTGTTCCGCCGCACCTGGTACGCCGACGGCCTGCATCTCGTCTCCGCGCTGTGGGCCCTTGCCTCGGCGCTGACCTCGCGCCGCGCATCCGAGCTGTTCTTCCAGCTCTTCGGCGTCTTCTATTTCGCCGATGGCGTGCTCGGCCTCCTCACCGGCAGCGGCTATCTCGATTTCGGCATCCTCATCAACGGCGTGCTGAACCTGCCGCTGTCGACCCGCATCTTCGCCAATGCGCCGCATCTCGGGTTCGGCGGGCTTGCCATCCTGATCGGCTATCTCCTCGCACCGCGCACACGCCCGGCCCATGCTTAAGCGCTTGCGTCGCATCGTCCTCACGCTGGTCGTCCTGATCGTCGTCGCGATCCTGGGGCCACTCGCCTATATCGAGGGGACCTGCCAGCCCACATCCGACATTGCATCCGCGGTGACGGCCGCAGACCCGCTGCCGCCGATCGGCGAGAAGGGCTATCGCCGGCCGCTCGACAACACCTATTTCACCTTCCCCGAATGGTACATCGTCTATTCCTTCGAGGATTTTGGCCGTTCCCTCGACCAGTCCAGCGAAAGCCATTTCGGATACCTGCGTCACATCCTCGGCTTCTGGCAGAGCTTCTGCACCATCAACCGCGCGGTCCCGGCGAGCGCCGAGTCGCGCTTCGACGTGAAGATGATGATCTACGTCATCGGCATCAGCTACTCCGCCGAATACGCGATCAAGGGATTTTACGAGAACACGATCGGGCGCGCGTTCGAATGGATCAGGGGCGAGAAGCTCACGCCGCAGGATGAATATGCCCGCGCGGTGCTGCAGGACTATGCGGCCTTCCTCTACACCATTCCCTGGTACAAATATCCGTTCCGCGACACGCTGAACGGGCTAACGGCGATCTCGGCACCGACGCCGAGTGATTTGCGCACGTGGGAGCGCAATTTTGCGCTCGGCACCGAGTATTTCGTCAAGATCGGCTACGCCGCCGCGATTCAGAAGGCGCTCGATGCCAGCGATGACGACGAGCCACGCGACATCATGTTCGTGGTCGCGACGCTCCCGCAGGACGTGCTTGGCGCCGAGCCACGCATCACCCCGGTCCGGACGCTGTCACCGGATTGGCAGCTCGTGCAGGCGCCGCGCTACAAGGCGCTGAGCGAGATTTTGAACAAGCTGCTCGATGGCGGCCACCGCCTGGCGGAGATCGCCGGCAATCACGATATCCTCATCACCGTGATCGCGCCGAAAGGGACGGCTCTCGATATTCCCGACACCACGGAACTGTTTTCACTGGATCTGGACGCCAAACCCGGCTTCCGCAGGGCCGGCCTGAAGGCTAGGATCGATCGGCTCGTCGAGATCAAGCGCGAGCTGACGACCAAAGGTGCGAGCCTTGAGCACTTCTACGACTACTAGCCGGACGACACCCCGGCCGCTCCGCAGCGTCGCGTTTGCGGTCTCGCTCGTCGTCGCGGGCTGGCTTGCGCTTGTCGTTGCCCTGACTTTCGGCTCCGCGCCCGGCCGCTCGCTGGCCGTGATCGGGCCACAGGCGCAGGCGATCGCGGCAATCGCGAAGGCCGACGGTCGCGTATTGGCCTCGTACGCCTACGTAACCATCGCCCGCTCCAACGCTGCCGACTTCGTCGGCCGGCTCTACGCCGCCGGCGCCCTGCTGGTCCTCGATGCCGAGCAGGCCGGCGGTTGCAACGGGCTCGTGCCGAAGCGAAGCTGACACGGCCCGGGATTTCGGTGCTTTCGGGGCAAAGCGGACATGAGCCAGCGGACCAACCTACGCTCAATCGGTCGAAAATGACCCCTTTGCGGACATATCGAAATCAAAACAGACCGAAACGGCCGAGACGAGAAGCACTGCGGCTCAACTATGGAAGTCCTTTTGTCAGCGTAAACGGATTGAACCCACGTTCCGCGAGGGCAGCCCACGAAGCTGCGCCAAGATGTGACAATCGGAAATAGAGTCGCGGCTTGGTCGGATCGGTGTCCAGCACGAACCCGGTCGGTAACTCGCGGACAGTTGTGGCATAGAACCCGCTATCCGGCGACCTCTGGGATTCGATGACAGCGATCAACGACTCTGCCCTCTCAGTCCTGCCGAGCAATTTCATCAAGAGGGCCACTTGGCTCGTCCCTTCGGTCCACACGCCGTCCCGGTCTTCACCGTAGGAAAAGCCCTCGCCGACACTCA
>NZ_JBBIAM010000075.1:0-47424 GCF_054185185.1 Bradyrhizobium sp. UFLA05-153 | reverse complement strand
ACGAATTGCTGCCGTGGGCGTGGGTCCGCGAAGATCATGTCAATGCCTGATTAAGTGCAAGCTTCGGACGCTTACGGGCGGGCAAAGTCAACTCATTCCCACGCTTTTCTTCGACTCTTCGAACTTCAGCCACTACCGACTCCCTGCACCAACGACGCGCAACTTCACCACAGCCGCGTACGCGACGTGCATTCACCAGGCGGGGTCCATGCGTTCCTTCGCGTTCAGCACTTCGGCCGTCGCATGCTCTTCATCAGGTTCGTAAACAGGGCTGTCCAAGCAGTCCGGCGCGCTCGTCCCCGAAGGGCGGTAGCCGGCAAGAGATAGCGGACATCCCCCGTTTCGCGGCCCCGCCAGGGAACGCCCACCGCGCGCGCGGATCTCTAATTTCGCTTCTCGTCAACATGCCTGGCGCAAACCCAGCGCTAATCCGTCGTCATGTGCCATGCCGCTACTGTGCAGGTTTCAACCGCAGCCTTCGCCGAATCCGACGTGGAAATCGGTCGCGCTGACCCACATCCGGTGCAGAATGCTCGCCAGCTTGCGCGACCGCGGTGATCGCGCACAACATGCTTGACCGTTTGGCGATCCGCAGGCCCCACGCCCGCAAGGCCGACCATTTCCTGACCCGCAGCAGCAGGCTTGCAGCCGCCTCGCAAAGCGCCTCCCGCACGGCGACGTCGCCCTGTTTGCTGATGCGCCCTTCGTAGTCGATCGACGTGCCGGAGTGGTGCCGCCTCGGCACCAAGCCAAAATGCGCGCCTACCGTTCGCGATCTGGCAAAGCGCCTGGGATCATCGACGTCGACCTTGAACGACAGGGCCGCAACGGGACCGACGCTAGAACCGTCATCAGGCGGCGGCATACAGCATCATGCTGGACCACCTGCAGCAGCACACGATGCAACCGATCGTAACCCTCAAGGATGGCGCAGCGCACATCCAACAATGCGTCGATGGTCATTACGAAGATCGGATCGCTGCGCTCGATCAGCTCGCGCAAGCGGGCTTCGTAGGCACCGCGGGCGACGGCTCCAACGAGCAACCCATAGGCCCGCAGTGCACCACGAACTTGGTTTTCGATGTCGATCAGTTTACGCTTGAGCAGCCTCCGGTTGGTCAGCAGCGTGCGCATCTTCTGCATGTCGATATTCGTGACATTGACGGCGCGGTACCAGCTCCACCGCACCATCCGCGCAATGCCGCGCGCATCGTTTCGGTCGGTCTTGTTGCGCATCGTCGACAGTGACACACGCATGTGGCGCGCTTCGACGACAATGAACGGAAGCCCGGCTGGCCGCAGTTCGCGATAGAGCCAGATGCCAAGCGATGACGCCTCGACTCCCACTCTCTCCAGGCGATCCGCGTAGTCCTCTACAGCGGAGCGGATCGCCGTTGGCTCGGTCGTGACCTTGAGCTCACGAACCTGAGACCTTCGCCATCGATAATGCAAAGACTGGTTTCTTCCAGACCGATGTCAACACAACGTAAAGCTTCATCGGAGCTCTCCTGTATGCGAACCACGACCTAAGGGCTCCAGATTCGGCCACACGGCGGCTATCCCCGTGCACCGATTTCTCGGAGCCCGATTTGAAGGTCTCACCCTCGTGCTTCCCAACTGTCCTCCCGCTTCCGCCAAGTCGACTCCTGCGTACCCCAGCGCTCGCCGGTTCACGCCATTGCTCATCGCGCGCCTCCAACTTCGGATCTCGCGCTGAACAGGCTCGCCCCCTCGGAATGATCGATAACATGGCGTGAACACCCGAAGAAGCGATCGCGTCGTTCGCAACGCTCCTGGCCTGTTGCCAATCTGGACTGCTCTTGCGTTCCGATTGCGTGACGAAGAGCGGGGCGACGGTCCAAGAGAGCTGGCCAGCGAGTCGACACTCTCACCAAGGTCGCGAGATTGGCGACATACGCTTGCGTCTCGGCCGGCAACGGTTCACCGGTGATATGCCATTCGTAGCGTGCTGGCCGGCATTGTATGCTGCAAACGCACCGGGCGCGCCATAGCGGTCAAGCAGTTCAGCTAGATACGCCGTGCCAGCCAAAATGTTGTCGCGAGCGTCGTAGGGATCGTTGCCAATACCAGGTCCCCGGCATGATTTGCATCAATCCCATTGCGCCTTTCGGCGATTTGGCGCGCACATCGCCGACGCTCTCCAGACGGATCACCGAGCTGACCCAGCGCACGGGCACTGCGAACCGTCGTGAGGCTTCTACAATGAATGGCGCAAGCACATTGCTAGCCTGATCCTTCACTGGCTGGCCAGCAAATTGCTCCCCGGCGAGAACGGCGCTGCTGCAGATCGTGAAAACGAACAGCAGTGGCACGACAGCCCAGATGCGCGCTCCAGACCGAGCCAAGCATGCCGTCGTGCTCGCGCCCGTCCAGGGTAAAGCCGCTTCGCGCCGGCCGTTCCGCCCTGGACCGCGGCTGCGCGCGTCATGTCGACCGAAATTGTGAGCCCGGTTCTGCAATCCGTTTGCCCTGGAAGCGCCAGCACGCGTTTGAGCATTGGCACGCCGACGGGCAGATGACGCCCTGAAGGACATGTAGCGTTCAATATCATTCAGAAATCTGTCGGCTATTGTGAGATCTTCGGCGAGCTCATCCTCTATGTGAGCAATCAACTCTCAACCGTATCGACATCAAACGGAGAAGACGGTGGCTTCGCCGCAGCTGTTCCAAGTCGCCTCTTCCAGACTCGACACGATTTTGGTCCCAGCTTCCGGCATGACAGTGCTGAGCAGCTGATACTGGGCAGCGGTGGCGGCCGGCCATGCGCCTCGCAACTTGTTAGCTGGAATGGATCCCTCCGCGAAGGCAGCGGCCATCGTCGATCTTGCGTCAACAGAGAAAGCCAACCGCTGGCTTTGCTTACAGCAGCGCAATCTCAGCGAATGACCAATCGTCGTGTTCTTCCTTCAGGCGATAGTGCTTGTGGGCATGGCCTGCAGCCGATCGGTCTTAACCGGCCGCCCTCTACGCCGACATGATCCTTTCCCTGCCAGCGGCGTGCAAGGGAACTGGCCTCATCAGGTCAACCGAAATCGCCGAACGTTTCTTTTTGTACGACACGCTGGCCAGGCGGTTGCCGGGCAGAGCCAAAAATCTTAGGCGCACAGCACTTATTGGTCTCAATCGCATGGAGAAAGCAATATGGCGCGTCGGGAAATCACACCGTTCAAGCGCACCATCCGGCGAGACCAGCTTCGCGAGATGGTCCCGCTTGCCGACAGCACCATCTATGAGATGGAGCAGCGCGGCGACTTTCCGAGACGTTTCGCGCTTTCGGCTCGATGTGTCGTCTGGGACCTTGCTGAGGTCGAAGCATGGCTGGCTGCGCGCAGGTCGACACCTCTCTCGCGCGCGCCACATCCTGACGTGAGGCAACGCCGAACCCGGCCGGTTAAAGGGCCGGGTCGGGCTGCACGAGCGGCATTGACGGCGGAATGAGTGCCGGGATGTATTTCTGGCCACCGATCCAGGCATCAACGATGTTGGACCACTCCTGCATCATATGACGACGCTGTACTTCGTATTCTGCCTTGTTGTAGACTCCCCTCGACGACCGTCCGTCCTCGTGCGCAAGGCACTTTTCGATCCAGTCGCTGTTAAAACCTAGTTCGTTCAGGAGAGTTGACGCCGTCCTTCGCAGGTCGTGAACCGTGAACGGCTCCAGCGGAAGTCCCTCCTTTCTTGCCTGCTCGACGACAAGATATGTGACGCGGTTAAACGTTGCTCGCGACATCGGAGCGTCGGCGTCATAGCGCGACGGCAGGACGTACTTCGAATTTCCTGCGCAAGTCTTCAACGCAATGAAGATATCGAGCACCTGGCGCGAGAAATACACGTTGTGCGCCTTGGAGCGCTTCATGCGCTCCTTGGGAATTGTCCAGACTGCATTCTCGAAATCGACTTCATCCCATGTGGCATCAAGCAGCTCGCTCTTGCGGACCATCGTGAGCAGATAGAGACGCATTCCCAGCCTGATGGTGGGCAATGTCGCGACATGTTCCAGTTGTTTGAGCATGATGCGAATTTCTGTCGGTGAAAGCGAACGGTCTCTCGGGACAAAGCTCGCGATCGACGCAGGTCCAACCTCGTCCGCTGGATTGGCAATCTTCTCGCCGTGCAGGATCGCAAACCCGTAGATCTGCTTCACGATATCGCGGACATGGATCGCTGTTGCAGGGGCCCCGCGCTCCACGATCGCAGCGCAATGGGCACGCAGATCGTCCGGTGCAATCTCATACAGGAGGCGCCTGCGCCAAACGGGAAGCAGCTCGCGTTCGAAGATCGATCGCCGCATTGCCCGCGTACTGTCGGCCATGGGTGCCGCGACGAGCCACTTCTCTCCGAGCTCGCCGAAACTCCTGGCTTCAAGGAGACGCCGCTTCTCGCGCTGTTTCTCGATCGCAGGAGAACGACCTTCACCGATTGCGCGCCTCGCATCGATGCATTTCTCGCGAGCGCGTGCGAGCGACAGGCCGGTCGGGCCGTACCTCCCGAGAACGACGGTCTCACGTCGGCCATGCAAACGGTAATCAAGCCTGAACGACACCGTTCCACCCGGCGTCACGAGCGCGTACATGCCGTCGCGGTCGGTGACTTTGTACGATTTTTCCTTTGGTCTCAGAGCTTTAAGCGCGGCATCTGTCAGCACGACTTCCCCTCCAGGCAAATCCCGTCGGCCACTTTTCAGCCGCGACTGGCCGGAATTTTCCTTGTTTTACAAATACTTGGACAAAGAAAAAATACCGTCAGACGCAGCATCGCGTGTGACGGTATCGATCAGGATCGGTGGTTTCAATGGGCTGTGACGCCGTCAGGCGCCCCGTCTGGCCAAATTTCTGCGTATCGATAGATATCGAACGTGGATAACGAATTCAGTCGTAAAATCAGTCTGTTAATTCGTGCAATTGGATGGAGCGGGATAGTCCCGGACGGACCCGAATTATTCCCACTCAATCGTCCCCGGCGGCTTGCTCGTTACGTCGTACACCACCCTATTCACGCCCTTCACCTCGTTGATGATGCGCGTGGCGGTCTCGCCCAGAAACTTCATGTCGAACTGGTAGAAGTCGGCGGTCATGCCGTCGGTTGAGGTGACGGCGCGCAGACCCACGACGTAGTCGTAGGTGCGACCATCGCCCATGACGCCCACCGTCTTCACCGGGAGCAGCACGGCAAACGCCTGCCAGATCTCGTCGTAGAGGCCGTGCTTGCGGATCTGGTCGATGTAGACGGCATCGGCCTTGCGCAGGATGTCGAGCTTGTCGCGCGTGATGTCGCCGGGGCAGCGGATGGCGAGGCCCGGGCCCGGGAACGGGTGGCGGCCGACGAAGATTTCGGGCAGGCCAAGCTCGCGGCCGAGCTCGCGCACCTCGTCCTTGAAGAGCTCGCGCAGGGGCTCGACGAGCTTCATGTTCATGCGCTCAGGCAGGCCGCCGACATTGTGGTGCGACTTGATCGTCACGGAGGGGCCACCGGTGAAGGAGACGCTCTCGATCACGTCGGGGTAGAGCGTGCCTTGGGCGAGGAAATCGGCGCCGCCGGTCTTCTTGGCCTCCGCGTCGAACACGTCGATGAAGAGACGGCCGATGGTCTTGCGCTTCACCTCCGGGTCGGTGACGCCTTCGAGCTCGCCGAGGAACTGCTTTGAGGCATCCACGTGCACGAGCGGGATGTTGTAGTGGCCGCGGAACAGATCGACCACCGTCTTGGCCTCATCGAGACGGAGCAGGCCATGATCGACGAAGACGCAGGTGAGCTGGTCGCCGATCGCCTCATGAATCAGCACCGCGGCCACCGCCGAATCGACGCCGCCGGAGAGGCCGCAGATCACCCTGCCCTTGCCGACCTGGTTGCGGATCTTCTGGATCGCCTCCTCGCGGAACGCGCGCATGGTCCAGTCGCCGGAAAGGCCTGCGATCTTGCGCACGAAGTTGCGGATCAGCTTGGCGCCATCGGGCGTGTGCACGACCTCGGGATGGAACATCAGGCCGTAATATTTGCGCTTCTCGTCCTGGATGATCGCGAACGGCGCATTCGGCGAGGTGCCGGCCACGGTGAAGCCCGGCGGCATCCTGGTGATGCGGTCGCCATGGCTCATCCAGACCTGGTGCTTGCCGCCGAGCGTCCAGGTGTCCTCGAACAGCCTGCTCTCGGCCTTCACCTCGACGTCGGCGCGGCCGAACTCGCGGTGGTGGCCGCCCTCGACCTCGCCGCCCAGCTGGGCCGCCATGGTCATCTGGCCGTAGCAGATGCCCATCACGGGCACGCCGGAGGCGAAGATCAGTTGGGGCGCGCGGGGCGAGCCCTCTTCATGCACCGATTCCGGTCCGCCGGAGAGAATCACCGCCTTCGGCTTCATCTCCTTGAAGGCCTCTTCGGCCTTGTTGAACGGGACGATCTCGCAATAGACGCCGTCCTCGCGAACGCGACGCGCGATGAGCTGCGTCACCTGGCTACCGAAATCGACGATAAGAATCTTGTCGTGCGCCGAGGCCACATGGGGCGACGACGGGGAGCGGTCGTGCTGTGCTGCTGTCATGGCAAGCAAATACGCGAGCGGGGACGGCCTCGCAATGCCGGAAACCGGCTTTCCAGCGGGAATTTTGGCCGATTTCGAGGGGAAATGGCCGCGTTGACCGGGGTGAGCAAAGCCTCACTTGCGCCGTGCCTGCCCCACACCGCTGAGCTGCGACGGCAGGGCGGAAAGGCCCAACATGCAGCGCAAGATAGAAAAGTCATACGATTCGCGATCCGCGCGCGCCGCCTTGAAGTAGCCTGAATATCTCGTTATATTTCAAGGATCGATACTTGGCCGAACGACTGGGCCGCTTCGCCTCGTTTTTGACGGGCGCGCACGCTTCAGATGATTTCCCCAAAACATCGACCAATCCGGATCATGGGCGCATCGATGCGTACCGGTCCACGTGCGTACTATCAAACAAAGGATATCCCCATGGCTATGGGCACCGTGAAGTGGTTCAACAATCAAAAGGGTTTTGGCTTCATCCAGCCGGATGACGGCGCCAAGGACGTTTTCGTTCACATCAGCGCAGTCGAGCGTGCCGGTCTCAGCACCCTCAACGAGGGCCAGAAGGTGTCGTTCGACATCGTCGCAGACCGCCGCAGCGGCAAGTCTTCCGCCGACAACATCCGCGCCGGCTAGTAGGCCCGCGCAACGCGCCAGGGCGCTCTGACCACGGACGTACTGGCAGAGCGTAAGCGATCAAGCCCCGCCACCGAGCTTCGGTGCGCGGGGCTTTGTTTTGGCGCGGGACAGCACTGCCTCGCGCACCGCTGTCATTCCCCGCGAAAGCGGGGAATCCAGTACGCCGCGGCCTATCGATTCACTGGATCGCCCGGTCAAGCCGGGCGATGACAGTTGTGATTGTGGATTCCGCTTCGCCCTTCGAAGGTGAGGTTACGCGGCCCTCTTCAGCACCGAGATGAAGAACCCGTCCGTGCCCGTACGGCGTGGCGTCATCAGCCAGCCTTCGGGCGATCGCAGCGCGGCCTCGGCAAAGGCTTCCGCCTTGTCCCAGAGCACGCTCGCGGTCTGCTCACTCGGCACGACCGAGAACTCCGGATGGCGCGCCACGAACGCCCTCACCTGCTCGTCGTTCTCCTCCGCCAGCACCGAGCAGGTGATGTAGGCGATGCGGCCGCCCGGCTTCACCAGCGGCACGGCGCGATCAAGCACCTCGACCTGGTCCTTCAGCCGGATCTCCAGGGCGCCTGGGCGCATGCGCCATTTGGCGTCGGGGTTGCGGCGCCAGGTTCCGGTTCCCGTGCAGGGGGCGTCGATCACGACGAGGTCCGCGGTGCTGCGGATATCGGCGAGCGGATCGGCCTCGCCCTTGGGCGTGCGGATCTCCGCATTGTGGACGCCCGCGCGCGACAGCCGCTCATGGATGGGGGCGAGCTGGCGCTTGTCGCGGTCGGTCGCGATCAGGCGTCCCTTGCCCTGCATGAGGGCCGCCAGCGCCAGCGTCTTGCCGCCGGCGCCGGCGCAGAGATCGATCACCTGCTCGCCGGGTTTTGCGGCCGTGAACAAGGCCGCAAGCTGCGAGCCTTCATCCTGCACTTCAATGGCGCCCTTGATGAAATCCTCTTCCGACTGGATGCCGGGATTGCGCGCGTCGGCGCCAAGCTCGATGCGCAGGCCGTTCGGCGACCATGGCGTCGGCTGCGCCTTCAGATGAGATAACCGGCCGAGAACCTTGTCGCGACTGCCTTTCAGCGTGTTGACACGCAGATCAAGCGGCGCACGGCTCGCCATTGCGGCAGCTTCCGCTGCACGATCCTCGCCAAAGATTTTTGCGAGGTACGGATCGAGCCACTCGGGATAGTCGCCGGCAATCGCAGCCGGTGCGTCCTTGAGGGAACGCGAGGCCAGCGCGGCCTGCTCGGCGTCGGTCAGCGGCGCCGGCGCATAGCGGTTGCCGTCGAACAGCGCAGCCATGGTCGGCGTGTCCATGTCGCGCTCCAGGCGCAGCATGCCGATCAGGCGGGCGCGCGCCGTGCCTGCGTCCATGAGATACGCGCTGGAGGCGTAACGGCGCAGCACGTCCCAGACAAGGCCCGCGATCGCGGCGCGGTCGCCGGAGCCGGCAAAGCGATGTGCAGTGCCCCACTCCTTCAGCGCCTTCGCCGCGGGCACGCGGTCTTTCTCGATGGTGTCGATCAGTTCGATGGCCGCGGACAGCCGGGCAGCAGGGGTCATGTGAATCTTTCAGATCAGGATCGGCGCGCAAAACGCTCAGATCAGCAACAGAATCTTCAGCGCGAAGTAGATCCACATCGCGAGCAGCACAAGCATGCTGGCGAGCCAGATCGTCGAGCGCTGGCCGAGGTCGTTCGAGTTGACGAAGACGCCGGCATGGGCGAACCGCGCCACCACGAACACCCAGGACATCAGCACGATGAAGAGATCGGCATGGCGCAGCGGCAGCGCCAGCGCGATCAGCACGTAGAACAGCACCGGCAGCTCGAACTGGTTGGCAAAGCAATTGGCGATCTGCGTGGCGCGCTTCGGCCAGTTCGGCTCGCCGAGCGCAATGTCGCGGATCTTGGTCTCGCCGGAGACCAGCGTCTCGCGGCGCGCCAGCGCCATCCAGATCAGGAGCGCGAAAGTCAGCGCGACCTGAACGAAGACTGGCAGCAAAACCATTTGAACGGACATCGGAATCCTTCCCGCTTGGTGCGGAGGGCGAGACCGTCATTAGCCGCCACCGCTGGCCCTGACAATCAACGACTTGAACCGCCGTTCCCGGTTCCGCGACCAACTATCGATAGTTAAAGCGATTTTGGCCTCTTCTCCCGCGCGACCTGCGAGCCGCCACCATGACGCTGTTGTCGTCCCTTTCCGCCCTGTTCGGCGATTCCGCCGATGGCGGGCTCGGAATCCTGATGTCGGCGCTGGCCGGGATCGCGGCGGCCCTGGCGGTCGCGATTACCCTCACCGTCTATTTCCGCACCGGCTACCGCACCCGGCGCGATGTCGTGCGACATGTGATCGCGGCACTGGCGGCCTTCGGGCTCTTCGCCTTCGTCGCCTACGACATGCGCGGCGCCGCGCTCGCCTATCTCGGGCTCAATCCGTCCAAGCCGGCGGTCGAGTTCGAAATCCGCTTGCCCAAGGGGGCTTTAGTGGAAGCTTCTGACACCCAGATCGAGCTCCACACCGATCGCAACCAGCGTCTCGCTCAAGTCGAGGGCACGGTCGACCTCGCCGACGGCCGCAGCGTGCTGAAGGGTGCGGTGGCGCTCGACCATCGCACCAGCGATCGCCGGCTGGTCGTGAGCCTCGCCGGCAAGGGCACCTTCGAGTTCAGGCTTCGGCTAGCAGCCGATCCCGCCCACACCGCGCAGTTCAGCCCCTGGCATCTCGCCGACCGCGTCGTCTCGCCGATCGCAAGCGCCGTCGCGCCGCAGGACGCCTTCGCGATCCGCTACCGCGTGCTTTAAACTTTGTTCGATCGCAAACGATGCGCGCGTCGTCATCGCTCCGACAAGCGAGTGCGGATATGCTGATCCCATGCCCGAATTTCGCCTCACGCAGATCTCCGACACCCATCTCGGCCGCCGCTTCCCGGGCCTCATTGCGAATTTCCACAGGGTCGCCGAGCACATCGACACCGCGCGCCCGGATCTCGTGATCAACACCGGTGACGTCTCCTTCGACGGCCCGACCAGCCGCGACGACATGGAGTTTGCAAAAACCCTTCACGACGCCCTGCCTGTGCCGTGCCGCTATCTGCCGGGCAATCACGACATCGGCGACAATCCGACCGCGATCGGGCCTGCGCCCGCGCCGCCAGTGGACGAAGCGCACCGCCGGCAATTCTGCGCCGTCTTCGGCCACGACCATTGGCAGTTCGAGGCGGCCGGCTGGTGCTTTATCGGCCTCAACTCGCTGGTGATGAATTCGGGACTTGGGTTCGAGCGCGAGCAGTTCGACTGGCTCGCCTCGCAATTGTCGCGCGCGAGCGGCAATCCGATCGCGCTGTTTGTGCACAAGCCGCTGTTCCCCAACAGGCCCGACGACCCTGAAGCGTTCGACACTGCGATCCGCTACGTGCCCCAGCCGGCGCGGGCGCGCCTGATCGAGATGATGGCGGGCGCAGATGTTCGCCTCGTCGCGAGCGGTCACGTCCATCAGCGGCGTGATTTCACCTATGGCCGCACCAGGCACGTCTGGGCGCCTTCGGCCAGCTTCGTGATCTCCAGCGATGCGCGCCAGGTGCGCATCGGCATCAAGGAGACCGGTCTCGTCGAGTACCGCTTCCAGCCCGACAGTTTTGAGGTCCGCCAGGTCAGGGCCGCCGGCCAGGTCGATGTCGACATCGAGGAATTGCTGGCACAGATGGGCCAGCCTCATCCTTAGGCACCTCTCCCTACTATAGCACCTCAATGCCTCGCTCTTGTGTTGCAATGGCTAGAAACTCCTGATGACAACGTTGTCATTTCCGTCATATCGTCGTCCCCGGCGATTGAGCGTCGCGAGACGGAGGGACAATGCAGTCGTTTTCCCGGTGGGGCACCCAGCGCCTGTCTGCGACCACGCGGGGAATCCCCGTGGTCGACGGCCTCGCCACCGAGGAGATCGGCAGCCAAGGCTGGCGGCCCTGCGGCGGCGACCTCGCGCTGCCTGCCCTCACCCTGGATGAAGCCGCCTTTGCGGCCAACCGCGACCTTTTCCTGCGCTGGTGCAGTGGTGCCGGCGTTGCCGTTGCCCCGCACGCCAAGACGCCGATGTCGCCGGAGCTCGCCCGCTCCCTGCGCGAGGCCGGCGCCTGGGGCACGACGGTCGCCAACATCCAGCAGGCCGCCGTGCTCCTTGCCCATGGCGAACGGCGCCTGCTCTTGGCCAACGAGATCGGCGGCCTTGCCGCCGGGCTGCGGCTCGGCGCGCTGCTGGGCGCCTATCCTGATGCGGAGTTTTACGCCTTCGCAGACTCGCCGGCTGCGGTCGCCTCGCTTGCCGAAGCCGCGCGCCTGTCGGGCCGCAACGACATCGCCGTACTGGTCGAGCTCGGCGCGGGACGCGCCGGCGCGCGCGAGCGCGGTACGGTCGAGGCCGTCATCGCGGCGGTGCTCGCTGCGAAGGGACTGACGCTCGGCGGCGTTGCCACCTACGAAGGCGCTGTTGCCACGTCCGGCGCTGATGAGACCGCCCGCGCGATCGCGAAGCTGATGGCGCGCACGATCGAGGCCTTTGCGTTCGTCCGCGACGCCGCCCCTGGCCGCTCGCTGATCCTCAGTGCTGGCGGCTCGGCTTATTTCGATGTCGTGGCAGCAGCCCTCGTGCCGGTCGCGCAGCGCGACGGCAACGCGACCGACGTCCTGCGCTCCGGCGCGCTGTTCTTCTCCGATCACGGCATCTACGCACGCGCCGTCGCAGAAATAGACCGGCGCGGCGGTCTCGTCATCGACGGCGTGCACCGCTCCGCGGCTGAAAGTTTTCGCCCTGCCCTCATGCTCTGGGCCGAGGTGCTGTCCCGCCCCGAGGCCGGGCTCGCGATCTGCGGTTTCGGCATGCGCGACGCGTCCTTCGATCAGGGCCTTCCGGTCGCGCTCAGCGTCTACCGCGATGGGGTGGAGCAGCGAGGCCTTGCCGAGGCGCTCACCGTCACCCGGCTCAACGACCAGCACGCCTTCATCGCCCTCGCTGAGGACAACCCGCTCGCCGTCGGCGACATCCTCGCCCTCGGCATCTCGCATCCCTGCACCTGTCTCGACCGCTGGCGCGTGATCTATGGCCTCGATGCCGGCGGCACGGTCACGCGTGCGCTCACCACGCAGTTCGGCTGAGAGCGGCCACGCGATGAATTTCCTTCCGCTCTGGCGCTATCAGAACCAGTTGATCGACGGGGCGATCGTCACGCTCGAATTGACCGTGATCGCCGCACTGTTTGGCCTGTTGATCGGCATCGCCGGCGCCGTCGCGCTGAAGGGCAGCGTCAAATCGCTGCGCTGGCTGGTGCGCGGTTACATCGAGCTGTTCCGCAACACGCCATCGCTGATCCAGATCTTCATCGTCTTCTTCGTACTGCCGACCTTCGGCCTGAAGCTGCCGGCCTTCGAGGCCGCGTCGGTGGCCCTGTCGCTCTATTTCGGTGCCTATTCGGTCGAAATCATCCGGTCGGGCCTCGATTCCATTCCGAACAGCCAGGTCGAGGCCGGCCACTGCCTCGGCCTCTCCGGCTGGCAGGTGTTTCGCCACATCGTGCTGCCACCGGCGCTGCGCAATGCGTATCCGGCGGTCACCAGCCAGTTCGTCCTGCTGCTGCTCGGCACCTCGCTCGCCTCGCAGGTCGCCGCTGACGAGCTGTTTCACGTTGCAGGCTTCATCGAGAGCCGCACCTATCGCAGCTTCGAAGTCTATGCGGTGATCTGCGTCGTCTATTTCGCGATGGCGATGTCGTTCAAGGCGCTCTTTGCGCTTGTTGGCGCGGCCGCCTTCCGCTGGCCACGGCGGCGCTGAGGGAAGAGGCAATGCGATCCTTCTCCCTCATCGATCTCGTCTCGCTGTTCGCAGCCCTGCGCTGGACCGTCGTCCTCGTCGTGCTCGCGCTCGCCTTCGGCGCGCCGCTGGCGCTCGGGCTTGCCATGGGCCGTATCAGCCGCTTCACCGGCCTGCGCTGGACGATGGCCGGTATCATCCAGGTCGTCCAGAGCGTGCCGCTGCTAGGGCTGCTGTTCTTCTTCTACTTTGGCATGCCGGTGTTCCTCGGCATCCAGGTGCCGGCGCTCGTCGCGGTCACTGTTGCCTATGCGCTGTATACCGCTGCCTTCCTCGGCGAGATCTGGCGCGGCGGCCTCGAGGCCGTGAAGCTGGCGCAATGGGAAGCGGGCGCGTGCCTCGGCCTGTCGCTCTGGCACCAATTCCGCCACATCATCGCGCCGCAGGCGCTGCGATTGTCGCTGCCGCCGACCGTCGGCTTCCTGGTTCAGCTCATCAAGGGCACCTCGCTCGCCTCGATCCTCGGCTTCGTCGAGCTCGCCCGCGCAGGGCAAGTGGTGAGTGCGGCGACGTTCCAGCCGCTCCTCACCTACGCGCTCGTCGCCGCGATCTATTTCGCGCTCTGCCTGCCGCTCACGCTCTGGTCCCGATCCCTGGAGGCCCGCCTCGATGGCTCTCGTTGAAATTCGCGACGTGCACAAGAAGTTCGGCCGGGTCGACGTGCTCAAGGGAGTCTCGCTCGACGTCGAGGAAGGCGAGATCGTCACGATCATCGGCCGATCCGGCTCCGGCAAGTCGACCCTGCTCCGCTGCATCAATGCGCTGGAGAGCGTCGACGCCGGCGAAATCCGCGTCGAAGGGCAAAAGGTCTACGCTGGGATGCCCGACCTCAAGAAATTCCGTCAGCACGTCGGCATCGTGTTCCAGGCCTTCAACCTGTTTCCGCATCTGAAGGTCGAGCGCAACATCACCCTGGCGCCACTGCTGACCGGCCGCATCGACAAGGCAAAGGCCCGCGCGTTGGCCCTGGACGTGCTCACCCGCGTCGGGCTTGCCGACAAGATCGACGCCTGGCCGGAGCAGCTCTCCGGCGGCCAGCAGCAGCGCGTCGCGATCGCCCGCTGCCTCGCCATGGCCCCTCACCTGATGCTGTTCGACGAGGTCACCTCGGCGCTCGACCCCGAGCTGGTCGGTGAGGTCCTGAAGGTGATGGAGGCGATGGCCAAGCAGGGCATGACGATGATCCTCGTCACTCACGAGATGGGCTTTGCCCGCAACGTCGCCGACCGCATCGTCTTCATGCATCAGGGCCGCGTCTGGGAACAGGGCCCGCCGGCAAAGCTGTTCGCAAACCCCGAGACGTCAGAGCTCGCAAGCTTCATCGCTTCGGCGAAATGAACGTCGTCCCACCAGTCCGGCCATCGTGCCGCCACCAGGAGAGAGTCATGAGAAAGCGGAAGTCCCTTTTCACGATCGCAGCAGCGGCGCTTGCCGTCCTCGCCGCGACAAGCCTCGCCAAGGCCGACAAGCTCCAGGACGTGCTCGGCGCAGGCAAGCTCCGCGTCGGCATCCTCACCGACGCCGCGCCCTGGGGATTCAAGGACGACAAGGGCGAGATCGCGGGTCTCGACGCCGACCTCGCCAAGCTGATCGCTGCCGACATGGGCGTGAAACTCGAGCTCGTCCCGGTCACCGGCGCGGCGCGGATTCCGAGCCTGCTCTCGGACAAGATCGATATTTTGATCGCCGGTCTCGGCGCCACACCGGAGCGTGCGCAGCAGGTGATGTTCTCGCAGCCCTATGCGGTGGTGAATCTCGGCGTCTACGGCGCCAAGTCTATCCCGGCAGCAACCGGCAAGAAGCCCGACAATCTGGAGGGGCGCACCGTCGCGGTCGCCAAGGGCACGACGCTCGACGTCTGGCTCACCGACAACGCACCAAAGGTGAAGCTGGTCCGTTTCGAGGACACGCCGGCCGCAATCGCCGCCTTCCTCGCCGGACAAGCCGATACCTTTGCCGAGAACAGCGCGATCGCGATCAAGGTGCAGGAGCAGAACCCGACCAAGGAGGTCGAGCTGAAATTCCTGATCCGCCAGTCGCCGGCCCATGTCGGCGTGCGCCAGGGCGAGCAGAACCTGCTCAACTGGATCAACACCGACATCTTCACCAACAAGCTCAACGGCAAGCTCGGCGCGCTGCAGCTCAAATGGTTCAAGGAAGAGCAGTCGCTGCCGACGCTGTAAGCTTGGACAACGCTCCCGCGCGCCGTGCGCGGGAGCTCATCTTCACGAGGAGAATTTTCAGATGATCAAACGTTACGTCGCCGGCCCGCGCATGAGCCAGGCGGTCGCTGCCGGCGGCCTGGTGCACATCGCCGGCCAGGTCGCCGACGACCGCAAGGCAGGCATCGTGTCGCAGACGCAGCAGGTGCTCGCCAAGATCGACGCGCTGTTGAAGGAAGCCGGCTCTGACCGCTCCAAGCTCGTCGCGGTCAACGTCTTCCTGCCGCACATCACCGACTTCGACACCATGAACTCGGTCTATGACGTCTGGATCGATCCGGCCAATCCGCCTGCGCGCGCCTGCGTCGAGGCCCGCCTCGCAGATCCCGACCTGCGCGTCGAGATGACTGCGGTCGCCTTGCTCTAAAGGCGTCGCTTCTCTTCCAACCTTCGGCCGGCGTCGCCAACGGCGCGGCCCCGAGGCAGCACATGCACACCGGACTTTTTCACGAGATCGATTTCGAGAAGGACCAGAAATGGTCCGGCCATCTCGGCATTCCCTTCTCGATCGATCGCTCCCCCTATTTCCAGCTCAAGATCCCGATCTTCCGGATCAGGAACGGCGCCGGCCCAAAGCTCCTCTTGATGGCCGGCAATCACGGCGACGAATATGAGGGCGAGATCACGCTCGCGCGGCTGTATCGCCAGCTCGATGCTGCCGCCATCAAGGGCGAGATCACCATCCTGCCCTTCGCCAACCTGCCCGCCGTGATGGCGGCGCGGCGGCGCTCGCCGCTCGACGAGGGCAATCTCAACCGCGCCTTCCCGGGCGATGCCGGCGGCACGCCGACGTTTCGCCTGGCACACTTCCTCGAGCACGAGCTGTTTCCACGCCACGACGTCGTCTTCGACATTCATTCCGGCGGCACCTCGATGGCGCATGTTCCCTGCGCGCTGATCGAGCGGCAGGGACCACCCGAGATGTTCGGCCACGCGCTGCGTCTGATGGAAGGGTTAGGGATGCCCTTCGCCTTCGTCGCCGAGAATGGCGCCACCGCACCGACCTCGATGGCGGCGGCGGCGCGCGCCGGCGCGATCGGGCTGTCAGGTGAATTCGGCGGCGGCGGCACCGTCACGCCGCAGACGATGGCCCTCACCGCGCGCGCCGTCGACCGCTTGCTGCTCGCACTCGGCATCGTGCAGGCGCCGGTGCTCGGACCTCATGCACCGGTCGAGCGCGATACCGAATTGCTGGCCCTGCAAAGCCACGCGCAAGCGGTGTTCGCGTCGCGGCGCGGCTGGTTCGAGCCGGCCGTCACGGTTGGTGCACGCGTCAAGGCCGGCGACATCGCCGGCTGGTATCATGATTTCGAGCGCCCGGAAGTTCCCGAAGAGGTGCTTCGCTTCCCCACCGACGGCATCGTGATCTCGCAACGCCTGCACACCGACAGCCAGAGCGGCGATTGCCTGGTCCAGGTCGGCCGCGCCCTGACACGCGAGGAGACATTGGCGCAATGAGCTTTGGCCGCAGGCACGCTGCACCTCTCCCGCTTGCGGGAGAGGTCGGCGCGAAGCGCCGGGTGAGGGCTTTCTCCCCTTGGGGGTTGCGGAGAAACCCTCTCCCCAGCCCTCCCCGCAAGCGGGGGAGGGAGCGCACCTCCGTCGAGGTTGCAATGAATTCTGATCTCATCATGCTCTAACCTAACGTCGTTTTCTTCAGGGATTCGATGACCGCTCCGACAACGCCGACATACGATGACGTGCTGCGCATTCCGTCGCCGCCTGGCCGAGGCAGCGCGGGCGGACGGCCGCCGCGCATCGAGGAGGTGGCGGAGCGCGCCGGTGTCGCGCCGATCACGGTGTCGCGGGTGCTGCGTCATCCCGAGAAGGTCAATCGCGAGACGCGTGACCGCATCCTCGAAGTGATCGAGGCCACCGGATACGCGTCGAACCCGCATGCGCGCGCGCTGCGCTCGGGCCGCTCGAACGTGGTCGTCGCCTTCGTCTCTAACATCCTGAGCCAGCAGTTTGGGCTTGCGGTACGCAGCTTCGCCGCCACGCTTGAGCCGGAAGGTTTTGAGGTGCTGGTCGGCCAGACCTCCTACTCCTATGCCAAGGAGGTCGCGATGATCCAGTCGCTGCGCGGCATCCGCCCTGCAGCGGTGATGTTCACCGGCGTGATCGAGCTGCAGGAGAACCGCACCGCGCTCGCCGAGCTCGGCATGCCCGTGATCGAAACCTGGGCGTTTCCGCGCGATCCCATCGACATGCTGGTCGGCCTCTCCAACACCGACGCAGGTGCAATGGCGGCACGGCGGTTGGCGGACGCCGGTTATCGCCGCGTCGCCTTCATCGGGCGCAACGGCGGCCGCGGCGCTCTCCGCCGCGACGGGTTTCGCGCGGCGGCGGCAAGGCTGGGCTTAGAGATCGTCCACGAGATCGGCCTCAATGAGATCACGGGCCTCGTCGACGGCCGCGCAGCCTTCACCGCCCTTCTCGACCGCGGCGGCAGCGTCGACGCCGTGTTCTGTGCCAACGATCTGCTGGCGACCGGTGCGCTGATCGAGGCGCGGTCGCGCGGTGTGTCGGTCCCACGCGATCTCGCCGTGCTCGGCTTTGGCGACAACGACGTGGCGGAGCAGATCACGCCGGGCCTCACCACCATCACTTTTGATTCCGCCGCGATCGGCCGCATCGCCGGCGAGCTCTTGCTGGCGCGCCTGTCCGGCAGGCCGAGCACCGAGCCGCGACGCGCGGTCGAACTCGCCCTGGTCGAGCGCGGCAGCGTCTAGGCTCTATGCAACGTCCTTCAGGTTCTGTTGGATCGCGACCAGCAGCGATTGAAGGGCGTCGCTGTTCACGGGCTTCGGGCTGCCAACGGCCCGCGGCACGGGACGCTTGGGGAAGACCGGCCGGGTCGGAAACGGTGGCGCAACAGGCGCTGCTCCTTCCTCGGCATCGGTGTGAACAAACTTGCCGTGCAGCACGTCGTCGTGACGGCCCATAATGAACATGGTCGCCCAATAGCCGGCGGCCAGCAGAATTACGCTGAAAATACCAATCTCAAACATCATCGCACCTGAAATTGGTCCAATGATTCAATGCCTTCACCGGCCGGTCAATGAACGGACGGTCACAGCTGCGACTTTTGCGGGCAGGTGTTGCCGATTGGCGACTCTTTATTAACCAATCACCCGCCCCGGGCCGAAGCGGGGCCAGCTAGGGGTTCTGCCCCGGACTGCCGTCCTTGCGAGCGAATTGCGGCCGCCAGCCGAACTCCTTCGTGGCGGCCGCGATGACCGGCGCGATATCCGTCGCGATCTGCGGCGAGCATGATTGCCCTGGCACCCGGATGACGGTCCGGCGCTCGATATGCAGCGTTTGCCCGTTGAGCTCATAGCGAGCTTCGAAGCTCGCGAGCGGCAGGCTCACATTGACGCTAGCGGGAATGTTCGTCGGGGTCCGCCCCTCAGGCAGGTGTAGATCGATGATTTGATCGTAGCTCTGCGCCTGGCACACGAAGTTCTGCCTGTGCTTTCCCTTGATGGCCTGGTCGAACGGGTTCAGGGCCGGAAGCAATAAACGCGGCCCCATCGGGATGGCACTCCGGTTGCCTTCGTCGCCGAAGAACTTGTTGGACAAATCATAAGTGGTCTTTACGACGAACGGCTCGCTGTGATCAGTCGCCGGCCCGACCTCGATATTGCCTGTGCCACGCCAGTTCTGCTTGCCAAGCAATTCCTTCGCAAGCACGTCGCCCCCCTTCAGGGCGACCTGGGTCATGACCCCGCGCAAGCTGGCGCCTGTCGCGCCCTGCGCTGCGACGGTTGCAGTGCCTTTGGCCGTCCCATCCGCTGCGAGGGTGACGTCGGCCGTGACCGTCAGTCGATTGCTCTCGGCGGCAAGTGGGGGCGTCCGCACCACGACGATGCCTTTGGTGCCGATCCGCAGCACGGTCTTGTCCGTCTCGACGCCCGGCAAGCTTGCGAAGGTAGAGGTGCTCGCAGTCGGATCGACGTAGTGGTCGAACTCGGGCAGCCACAGGATCACATGGTTGAACCACCCTGGGGTCGGCACCTCAAAGGCGCGATAGACCGGTAGCGTGGAAATCAGCGCGTAGTCCGCCTCGATGCCTTTGGCGGCCAGGAGAGCCCGCATCAGCGTAACGTGATCCTTGCAGTCGCCGTACTTGTTGGCGAGCACGCTTGCCGCATCGTGCGGCACGAAGCCGCCTTGCCCGAGGAAGATCGAGAAATAGCGCACATTCTTCGAGACCCAGTCGAAGATGGCGCGCGCCTGATCGCGGCGATCCGTGATGCCCCTGGTGACGTCATCCGCCAGCGTCTTCAAGTCCGCTGTCGGCTTGCTCATCGGGGCGGCACCGTCCAGAAACGTCTGGCCGATCGCCTGCCAGCTGCCGTAGCTCGAAAGAATGAGATACGGGCTGTGATCGATGGCCGCGGTCGCGCCGGGCTCATCGGCCTGATAGGTCTGTGGTCCAAGCGTCCATGACACGACCCGGCGCTCGCCCTTCTCTTCTGACAAGCGAGCAAAGCCGTCCGACTGTTCCGCGACGGCAAGGCTCTTGGGCGCATCAAGCGTGATTTCCACATTTTCGAAACGGCCCGAGGGCGGCACGACGTACGTCGCGCTGAACCCGCCCGAGATGCCGTGCTGGCGTTCGCGGCTGTGCGTTTTGTAATGAAGGCTATCGCCGACGGCGACGTCGGGGAAGACAATGGTGCGGTTCCTGACATCCGCCTCGAAGATACCGAGTTGCGACGCGTTCGGGAGATTGGAGGTGAGAATCTTGTCCGCGGGAACGTCGATGCGGCGCCCGTCGGCCTTGACGGTCGTCGCCTCGATGATCTCGAGGTTCGCGAAGTGTTCATTGACCTGAAGCGTGATCTGGCCAAACGCGGTGACAGCCACTTCGGAGCGGATCGCGACATCGACCGTCGATATGGTTTCGAGGAGATCGCCGGGCAGCACCGTCAACGCCATCGACACGCGTCGCGAGAACGGCGCTTCGTCAGCCAAGGCTGGGGCAACGAGGGCAGACGTCAGGGTGATTGCGACGACGACATGCAGTCCTACGCCGATGTTCATCGTTCGCCGCCCGCCAGCCCCTTTTCGGAATGCCACGGCCGCGCGAATTCGTGGCCCGATCCGATCAGTCACTCTAACGAGCGCATTTCTTCCGCACAATCATTGGGTGAGTCAACCGGATTCCCGACCGACCCACCCACCAGCGTCGCGTGCCGCGCAGACGACGGCGGCTTAAGCCTTGTCCGGCCCGACCCGGACGAGTTGCTTACCGAAATTGGCGCCCTTCAGGAGCCCCATGAAGGCGCCGGGCGCGCTGTCCAGCCCCTCGGTGACGAACTCCTTGTACTTGACCTTGCCCTCGCGGACCCAGGCGGACATGTCGCGAAGGAAGTCGCCGTGGCGAGACGCAAAGTCGCTGACGATGAAGCCGCGGAACGTGAGCCGCTTGGTCAGGATCGCGCGCATCATGCTGCCTGCCCATTTCGGCGGCTTGGCCTCGGTGTCGTTGTAATGCGCGATCAGGCCGCAGACCGGCACGCGCGCGAAGGCATTGAGCTGCGGGAAGACCGCCTCGAACACCGCGCCGCCGACATTCTCGAAATAGACGTCGATGCCCTTCGGGCAGGCGTCCTTCAGCCTGGCTGCGAGATCGGGATCGCGGTGATCGATGCAGGCATCGAAGCCGAGCTCTTTGACCACGTAGTCGCACTTGTCCTTGCCGCCGGCGATGCCGACCGCTCGCGCACCCTTGATCTTCGCGATCTGGCCGACGGCCGAGCCCACCGCGCCCGAAGCGCCGGCGACGACGACGGTCTCGCCGGCTTGCGGCTTGCCGATGTCGAGGAGGCCCGTATAAGCCGTCATGCCGGGCATGCCGAGCACGCCGATCGAGGTCGAGATCGGCGCCAGCTTCGGATCGACCTTGATCAATCCCTTGCCGTTCGAGATTGCATGCGTCAGCCAGCCGGCGCGCGTGCGCACGATGTCGCCCTTGGCGAAAACGGCATTGTTGGAGGCCGTCACCTCGCTGACCGTCTCGCCCTCCATCACGCCGCCGATCGGCACCGGCGCGGCATAGGACGGGCCTTCGCTCATGCGTCCGCGCATATAGGGATCGAGCGACAGCCAGATCGTCCGCAACAGCACTTCGCCTGCGCCCGGCGTCGGGACTGCGAATTCCTCGATACGGAAATCAGACGGCTTGGGCTCGCCGACAGGACGTGCAGCGAGAACGATGCGCTTGCCTTGGGACATGATGGCTTCCTCATTGTTGTATTCGTCATTGCGAGCGAAGCGAAGCAATCCAGTTCAGTCAACTCAAAAGGACTGGATTGTCTCGTCGCTTGCGCTCCTCGCAATGACGACGTTGAGGCATGCCCGCCCACACTGTCAGCGTCATCGCCCGCGGAAGGCGGGCGATCCAGTATTCCAGAGACAGCGATGGGATACGGAGAAGCCGCGGAGTACTGGATGCCCCGCCTTCGCGGGGCATGACGGCAGTGCGTGGGGGTGAGCGCGCGTAAACTTACGCGCGCCGTGGAATGACAGGGAGAGCCCTAACCCCCGCCCGGATAGTTCGGGGACTCGCGCGTGATGGTCACGTCGTGGACGTGGCTTTCGCGCAGGCCCGCGCCGGTGATGCGGACGAACTGTGCCTTCTGGTGCAGATCGTTCATGTCGCGCGCGCCGACATAGCCCATCGCGGCGCGCAAGCCGCCGGCGAGCTGGTGCATGACGTTGCCGACCGGGCCCTTGTAGGGCACCTGGCCCTCGATGCCTTCAGGCACGAGCTTCAAGGTGTCCTTGATGTCCTGCTGGAAGTAGCGGTCGGCCGAGCCGCGCGCCATCGCGCCGACCGAGCCCATGCCGCGATAGGCCTTGTAGGAGCGGCCCTGCCACAGGAAGACCTCGCCTGGCGTTTCATCCGTACCGGCGAGCAGCGAACCGACCATGGCGATGTCGGCGCCAGCTGCCAGCGCCTTCGCAAGGTCGCCGGAGAACTTGATGCCGCCGTCGGCGATGACGGGAATGTCGGCTTTCTTCGCCGCTTCCACCGCATCCATGATCGCGGTGAGCTGCGGCACGCCGACACCGGCGACGATGCGCGTGGTGCAGATCGAGCCCGGGCCGATGCCGACCTTGATGCAGTCCGCGCCCGCGTCGATCAGCGCCTGCGCGCCGTCTTCGGTCGCAACGTTACCGGCAACGACCTGCACCGAGTTGGAGAGACGCTTGATGCGGTTGACGGCGTGGAGCACGTGACGGGAGTGGCCATGCGCGGTGTCGACGACGACGAGATCGACGCCGGCGTCGATCAGCCGCTCGGTGCGCTCGAAGCCGGTATCGCCGACGGTGGTGGCAGCAGCGACCCGCAGGCGGCCCTGCGCGTCCTTGCAGGCGAGCGGATGGGCGACCGCCTTCTCCATGTCCTTCACGGTGATCAGGCCGACGCAGCGATACTGATCGTCGACGACGAGCAGCTTTTCGATGCGATGCTTGTGCAGCATCCGCCTCGCTTCATCCTGGCCGACATTCTCGCGCACCGTGACGAGATTTTCGTGCGTCATCAGCTCTGAGACTTTTTGCCGGCGGTCGGTCGCAAAGCGCACGTCGCGATTTGTGAGGATGCCGACCAGCTTGCCCGGCGTGGTCTTGCCGGCCCCGGTGACGACGGGAATGCCGGAGATGCCGTGATCGCTCATCAGCTTGAGCGCGTCGTCCAGCGTGGCATCGGGGCTGATGGTGAGCGGGTTCACCACCATGCCCGACTCGTATCGCTTGACCTGCCGCACCTGGGCGGCCTGCCCCTCCGGATCGAAATTGCGGTGGATGACGCCGAGGCCGCCGGCCTGCGCCATGGCGATCGCCATGCGCGCCTCGGTCACGGTGTCCATGGCGGAAGCCATGATCGGAATGTTGAGCGGAATGGCGCGGGTGACGCGCGAGCGGATATCGACCTCGGAGGGAAGCACGTCCGACAGGCCCGGCTTCAACAGCACGTCGTCGAACGTAAAGGCTTCGCGAATGCCTTGAAGTTGCACCGTGGCCATATGCCAACTCCTTCCTGCGGCCGTGCCGCAAATGCTTATGGATGAGCGCCGCCCTCGGCGTACCTTGCGGCAGCACCGTCGAATCGGAGCCCATCGGTGGGGTTGACGCCGGTCGATAGCACGGCCGGGTGACGAATCAAAGCAATTCGGTCCGATTGCCAGCCATGCACAGGCTTTTTTGCGCCTTTTAGCGCGGATAACCCGGCGGCGGGCCGTGCTGGCGGATCGCGTCCACGACCTCCCGGTGCCGCCGGTCCTCCCGCTTCATGTGAACCGCGATGACGGCATGCGCCGACGGGACCAGCAGCAAAACGTGGAAAACCAGGCCGAAAATCACGCAAACCACGCACAAGACGAGGTTGAAGATCGCCGAGAACGGCTGCCCGTTCAGGAGCAGCCCGATCGGCGGCAGAAGCGCGGCAAGGATGTAGATCATCGCGGGATCTCCAGCACACGGTGAATCCCGGACACAGTCGGGGTCGCACCGTCACGCAGGATTTAGGTGCTATGCGCGGTTCCGCAATGGTCTCGGAGCAGCGACGGTGTTAAGCCGCATCGCTCACCTTTCCCTTCTGATTTCCATTAAATATCCGTCATGTCGGTCAACAAGCAACGCGTGATCCCGCTGATCGTGGCGACCGCCCTGTTCATGGAAAACATGGACTCGACGGTGATCGCGACATCCCTGCCCGCGATCGCCGCCGACATCGGCACGAGCCCGCTGACGCTGAAGCTCGCGATCACCTCCTACCTGCTCTCGCTTGCAGTGTTCATCCCGGCGAGCGGCTGGACCGCGGACCGGTTCGGCGCGCGGCTGGTGTTTGCGATCGCCGTGGGCGTGTTCATGGTGGGCTCGGTCGGCTGCGCGCTGTCGGGCTCGGTGACCGACTTCGTGTTCGCGCGCATCCTCCAGGGCATGGGCGGCGCGATGATGACGCCGGTCGGGCGGCTCGTACTGCTGCGCTCGATCGACAAGAGCGATCTCGTCAACGCCATGGCCTGGGTCACCGTACCCGCACTGATCGGTCCCGTGGTCGGCCCGCCACTCGGCGGCTTCATCACCACCTATGCGTCCTGGCACTGGATCTTCCTGATCAACCTGCCGATCGGTCTGCTCGGCATCTTCATGGCGCTGCGCTTCATCGATCCGATCAAGAGCGAGGCGCAGGAGCCGTTCGATCTCAAGGGCATGATGCTCGCGGGCATCGGGCTTGCCGGTATTGCCTTCGGTCTGTCGGTCGCGGGCCTCAACCTGTTGCCCTGGAGCACGGTGCTGGCCCTGATCGCGGGCGGCGCGATCTCGATGACGCTGTACGTCATTCATGCGCGGCGCACGGGATCCCCGGTGCTGGACTTTTCGCTGCTGAACCTTCCGACGCTGCGCGCGGCCGTCATCGGCGGCTTCATGTTCCGGCTCGGCATCGGCGCACTGCCGTTCCTGCTGCCGCTCCTGATGCAGATCGGCTTCGGGCTGACGCCGTTCCATTCGGGCCTCGTGACCTTCGCCTCCTCGCTCGGTGCCATGGGCATGAAGACGCTCGCTGCCCGCATCATCCGCGCCTTCGGCTTCCGCAACCTGATGACGGTGAACGCGATCATCAGCGCGTTCTTCCTCGGCGTGTGCGCGCTGTTCACGGTGACGACCCCGCTGCTGATCATCATGGTGATCCTCGTGGTCGGCGGTTTCTTCCGCTCGTTGGAGTTCACCGCGATCAACACGGTTGCCTATGCGGACGTCGAGGCCGCGCAGATGAGCCGCGCCACCACGCTCGTCAGCGTCAACCAGCAACTCGCGGTCTCCGCGGGCGTCGCGGTCGGCGCCTTCTCGGTCGAATCGACGATGTGGTGGCGCCACGTCACTGAGATCGACGCCACCGTGTTCTGGCCCGCTTTCATCGTGGTGGGGCTGACCTCGGCCGCGTCGGCCTGGTTCTTCTGGCAGATGCCCCGCGATGCCGGCCACGAGATTTCCGGCCGCAAGGCGGTCGAGATCGCCAGCCGCAAGGGCGCGGCGAAGAGCGCGGCGAGTGCCGCCGTCAAGGCTGCGACCGAGGATACGCAGGACATGCGGGATCAGCGGCTGGGGTGACTCCTCCCTCGTCATTGCGAGCGCAGCGAAGCAATCCAGACTGCATCCACGGAAAGATTCTGGATTGCTTCGCTGCGCTCGCAATGACGGAGCCTGTGGCCACAGGGCGCTCCCTGGCAAAAATCCGGAAAACAACCCCATGCAAAGTAGCAGGGAGTGCCGAGACGACACCCTGCGTCTTTTCCGAAATCGTTTGACGCGTCGGGCAAATCACTGGCAATATGCGATCGTGGTGCAATTCGCGAAAGGGCGCCTCTAGGCCCCGCCCGAAAGCGGCGTTCAACTGGGCGTACGATCATAAAACGAGATGCCTGGTGCCGACGCGCCTGATGTCCGCTTGTTCACTAACAGCGGCGGAATAGCGGAAATCGCCGGAGGCTTGCCGCCGTCTTCACGTGGCCCAGAACTGATCAAATTTCAGACATTCATCAACGCCCATTGATATTTGTGCACTATCCCAAACGGCTAGAGTGCTGCGATATGGTGAGCCACCGATAAATGGACGGTTTCGGCGTGAATGAGCTTCCTACGCGCAGCTCATCTCTCAGCAATTGCGTTTTGCACCCTCGTAAGTTGCCGTCTCAGGTCCCACCGAATTCCAGATGCTCGCGATCGAAACTTCTATTCCTGCCGCCGAGACCGCGACCGAGTTGGTCGATTTCAAACGCGAACACCGCCCCTCACCTGGTCTGTCGGGAATGCTCGCCGCGACGGTGGCCGCCGTGATCGCAGCCGCCTTCGGCGTCATGCTCTGGTTTGCCGACGGCTACGAGATCGAAATCGGAACCCGTGTTCGTGGCGGCGAGATGCGGCTCGTCAACGGCGAGCTCTCGACCGCGTTCGACCGCGGCGGCCGTTTCGCGCTGGCGCTGGCCGAGGTCACGGCGCGGCGTACGACGATCCGCCAAGCGCTCGCCGCGCGCGACCGAGCCGAATTGATGCGCCAGTCTGCGGAGACATTTGCCCATCTGCGCCAGCAGGCTGGCGTGCAGATCTTCGGCTTCCAGGACAAGGACATCCGCTATTTCCTGCGCGTCCACAAGCCCGATCAATTCGACGACGACATCTCCGGATTTCGTCCGATGATCGTCGCCGCCAATCGCACCGGTCGCTCGCAGGTCGGGCTGGAAATCGGCGTTGCCGGAATCGGCCTGCGCGGGGCGACCGTCGTCGAACAGCAGGGCGTCATGGTCGGAACCGTTGAAGTCGGCCTCGATCTCAAGCCTCTGATCGAGAGCGTCAAAGCAACCTCAAACGCCGACATCGCGATCGTCGTCGTTCCCTCTCTCGCAGGCATCGCGCTCGATCCCAATCTGCCTGCCTTCGGCGACCTCGTGCTGGCTATGTCGACCGACGACCGGCTGTTCTCGTCGCTGTTGAAGACGATGCCGCTGCGTCCGGCGCATGACAGCGTGGCAGCTTCGCCGACGATCGACGGCCGTCGCTACGACCTGATTACGCGTCCGCTTGTCGATTTCAGCGGCCGCATGATCGGCTTCTCCATCGCGCTCAAGGCCGACTACGGTATCGAACTCGGACGCTCGCGCACCGAGTTGCGCGTCATCGCGATCTGCGGCGGCATCTGCGCTTTCCTGGCGTTCGCACTCTTGTTCCGCGCCACGTGCGCGCGCGGCAGGTCACGCCCATGAGACCGTTCGCCGGCATCCTGAGCGTGATCCTGACGCTGTTCTGCCTCGCCTCGACGCCAGCGGAGGCCGTTCAGACCGAACTGCCAACGGGAGCACAGCTTCCCGTGCGGGTGCGCGTCGCGGTGCGGATCCTCAAGGTGCTCTCGATCAAGGAAGTCGTCGGCGAAGGACGCCTGTTCGTCGAAGTCACGCAGCGCTGGACCGATCGTCGGCAGGCCTTCGATCCCGTCGCGATAGGCTTCGGCCGCCTCGACCGCACCGGCGCGGGAGCCGACGAATATCTGAAATCGATCTGGACGCCTGGCCTCGAAATCGAGAATCGCATCGGCGAGCCGGAGGCGCGCACCGTGGCCACGTCGACCTATGCCAATGGCGAGGTGATGCTCATCGAACGCTACGAGGCGCGCTTTCGCTTCGGCCTGAACCTCAACGCTTTCCCGTTCGACCGCCAGGATCTCACGCTTTCGTTCTTCCTGCCGCGCCATGCGGCGCAGGACGCGATCCTGGTTTCCACCGAGTCCGATCGGGACATCTCCGGGATCGAGGATACGACCGCCTCGGTCGACTGGCGCGCCGCCGGCCTGCGCTTCGCGAACCGTGATGCGATGGGATGGAACGCCCGCAGCTATTCCAAGCTCGACGTGACCATGACGCTCGCACGGATCTCGACGCATTATCTGCTGCGCATTTTCGTGCCGATCATGGCCGTGCTGGCCGTATCCGTTTTCGTACTATGGGCACCGGATCTGGCGTCCAAGGACAAGGGCAGCCTGATCTTCTCGTCGCTGCTCGCGCTCGCCGCCATCAGCTTCACGTTCGAATCGAGCTTTCCGGGCTGCATTTCGCTCAACACGCCGGTCGCCCAAATCATCTCCCTTGGTTACATGTACCTGATCGTGGTCCTGATCGTCGACATGTCATTGGACACGCTGTCGCGTCGCGCGCAAGCGGTGAGTGGAGCCGTGATCGATGAACTCAGGCAGCAGATACGCTGGGCGCTACCGTGCATCATGGCTGCCATCTGCATCGGCGCGGCGGTGCGGGCGATCCCGGCCTGATTCAGCCGCAAGCGCGACCAGGCGCTCATCGGTCTCGGCTTCGAGCTGCAGGTGGACCGGGCGCGCCCGCGAGATCAACGCGCATTGATGGTGGATTCTCCCACCTTCACCTAACAGACCTCAGTCGATCCCAGACACGTAAGACGTCGAGTCGCGCGGATTTGCGGCAGTTGATGGGCCGCGCGTCCCGATCAGTGCGGGTGCCCGCGCCGAGACCAGTCTTCGGCCGGGATCCGAAAAGGTGGGGCTGGGACATGATCTCTTTTGACTTGGACAAGATTGCACGCCGCGGCCATATTCGGTTCGGGTACACATGGCTCGCCGCCGTGCTGGCGGCCTTCTCGTTCTTCGCCATCGATGGCACCGCCCACGCCCAGCGAATACTGCCGAGCGGCACGGTCGGAACGGTGTACTCCCAGTCCGTCACCGTCTACACGGACGCTCTATCATGTACGCCGCAGCCATCTAACTTCACTTTCCCTGGCCTCACCCCCGTACAAAGCGGCACCTCCCCAACGTGCGCCTTCACGTTGACCGGGACTCCAACTGCGGCGGGCACATACACCGCCGCGTATAACTTCGTGGATGGAACGGACACCTATCCTGCTGACGCGGCTGGCTTTTCTGTGTTCTACCAAATCACCATCAACAAGGCGTCGCCGACGCTGTCCCTGTCGCCATCATCCTCCTCCGTGGTCTACGGCAATGCGCTGACACTGACCGCCACGCTCGCCAATGGGGTCTCGCCCAGTGGAACGGTCACGTTCTTTGACGGCAGCACCGCGATCGGATCGGCGTCGGTATCAGGCAGTTCGGCAAGCCTTTCGATCACTCTTTCGGTCGGCTCGCATACGATCACGGCGAGCTATGGCGGCGACTCCAATCACAACGCCGCCTCGACGACCAGCACGACCAGCGTGACAGTGGTCCAGGCCACGCCGTCGATCGCGCTCAACGCCTCATCCTCCTCGGCGAGCTACGGCGCCTCGGTCGCGCTGGTCGCGACGATGTCAGGCGGTGTCACGCCGAGCGGCACCGTCTCCTTTTACGAAGGCTCGACACAGCTCGGCAACGCGACGATCTCCGGTTCTACCGCGATCCTGATGCTGTCGTCGCTATCACTGGGCTCGCACACGATCACGGCAACCTATGATGGGGACACCAACAATGCATCGGTGAACTCGAGCTCAGTCACTGTGGCCGTCGGTCAGGACACTCCGACGGTCACCTTGACCGCGTCCTCGACGGCCATGGCCCCCAGCACCTCGGTCACGCTGATCGCGACCATCAGCAGCGGTCGCTCGCCGACAGGATCGGTGACTTTCTACGACGGTTCCACCTCGCTCGGCACCGTCACCGTCTCCGGATCGGCCGCAATCCTGTTCGTCTCCTCGCTTTCGGGAGGATTGCATGCGTTCAGGGCGGTCTATGGCGGTGACAGCAACAACACCACTGCGATATCCAGCACGGTCTCGCTGTCGGTCGGCTCGGCCACCCCGACGATCTCAGTCTCGAGCTCAACGACGTCGCCGGCTGCGGCACAATCGGTGACCTTGACCGCGACGCTGTCGGGCGGAAGCTCGCCGACTGGCACCGTCACGTTCAAGGACGGCACGACGGTTCTCGGCACCGCCACGGTCTCGGGTGCGATCGCAACGCTTGCGACCCCGGCCCTGGCGATGGGCACGCATGCGATCACCGCCACTTACGGCGGCGACGGCAACAATGCCGGCGCGACCTCGAGCGCAATCACGCTGACGGTCGGACGGTCCGATCCGACCGCGAGCAGCACCGTGCGCGGCCTGATCGGCTCGCAGGTGTCGAGCGCCGTGCAGTTCGGCCAGACCCAGATCTCCAATATCTTCAGCCGCTTTGAAGCGCTGCATGACGAGGACGATGGCGGCGGCGCTTCCGGCCTAGCCGGCGCCTCCGGCTCGTCACAAGTGGGATCTGGCGCGAACGGCAACACCGCGTCCGGCGGCGGAGCCGGCCGCACTGCCAGCTCTTTGGACAGCCAGGCCAGCGCGGGCCCTGCCCTCGGCTATGCCAGCGAATTGCTCCTTGGCACTTCCCTGACGAAGCAGAGCGATGAGGGCCGCGCCGTCAACCAGTTTGCCGCAATGCTGCCGCAGGCCGTCGAGTCCCTCAACAAGACCAACGTGCTCCCATTTCACGTCTGGGCCTCCGGCACCGTCGGCTTCGGCCGGCTGCGCAGCGACGACAGTTTCGACAACCGCTTCACCTCGTCGGGCGTCACGCTCGGCTTCGATCGGCGCATCGCCGACGGCCTGAAGCTCGGCGCGGCCTTCGGTCTCGGCTTCGACCATAGCGACATCGGCAGCGACGGCTCGCGGATCGACGCGCGCAACTTCGATGCCGCGATCTATGCGAGCTGGCGCTTTCGGCCGCACACCTATCTCGACGTCGCCGGCGGCTACGGCACGCTGCGATTCGATAGCAAGCGCTGGTCCGGCGACGGTAACGTTATGCTCGCGGGCGCGCGCACGGGACGCGACGTGTTCGGTACGGTCGGTGTGACCCACGTGTCCAAATGGGACGGCTGGAAGATCTCGTCCTATGGCCGTCTCGATATCGTCAGGGCCGCCCTCGACGGCTATAGCGAGACGGGCTCGAGCACGTGGGCGCTGACCTACGACAGCATGAACACCACGAGCGTCGCCAGCGTCATCGGCGGCCGCCTCGCTTATCCGATGCTGCAGAGCTGGGGCGTGCTGACGCCGACAGCCCGCGCGGAATGGCGCCATGCCTTCGACGGCGGATATGCTCAGACGCTGAACTACGTCGATCTCGTCGGCCTCGCCTCCGGCTATACGCTCAGCGGCACCTCGACCTCGCGCGACACCCTCACCGGCGGACTTGGCTTGCGGGCCGGGGTCGGTGGCGCCCTCAGCCTCGATCTCGAATATCTCCTGACGAGCTCCGTCAGCGGCATCGAAAGCCAGCGGGTGCGCGGCGCGGTGAAGTACGGCTTCTGATGCCGGGAAGCGGCCGGAGCGAACCTGCCACGCAAAGCGGTCAAGGCATGGCTGCAATAAGATCGGCGTCACGAAGGTGCGCGTACCCCCAGTCGTTCGGCGAAGCGGATCAGGTAACCATCCGGATCTTGAACGAGAAATTCACGCTGTCCGCACTCTTGGTCACCCACCCGATACCAAGCATCGTTCGGTTGCTCATAGAGCGGCCAGTCAGCATCGCTTAGAGCGTTCAGGATAGGCTCGATGCGATCGACGGCGATCTGAAGATTGATGCCTCGTCCAAACGGGCGCTGCATCTCAGCCGTCTCCCAACGCCCGTTCAATTCGCAGAGCATAACTTGCAAACGTCCCCTAACGAGATATGCAAATCGAGCAACCGGGCGGTCGTAAGCGACTTCGAAACCAAGTAGATCTCGCCAAAACGACAAGCTGTTTTGAATGTTCGAAACGCCGAGTTCGGGGACAAGATCGGCCCAGCCGTCGCGCGGCGCGCTCCCTGTACTATCGGAGGTCGCGCGAGAGCCAGGGTCTGAAAGCGACGGTTTGGACATTTTGACGTCGTTAGGTGTCATGATCCCTGCAGACAAGCTATCACGTCTGTATGCGAAGTGCGGCGTGACAACGGGTGAATGACCGTCGCGTCCTAATTGCCACCCCGAAATCCCGTCGCCAGCACGTAGCGCTCCGACGAATCCTGCCTACTCGCCGCCGGCTTCACGTGACGCACGGTGGCAAAATCGCGCTTGAGCTGCGCGAGCAGGTCGGCGTCGGCGCCGCTCTGGAACGTCTTGGCCAGAAACGTCCCGCCAGGCTTGAGCACATCGCAGGCAAAGGCCGCTGCGGTCTCGACGAGGCCGACGATGCGGAGCTGGTCGGTCTTGCGGTGGCCGGTGGTATTGGCGGCCATGTCGGACATCACGATGTCGGCGCCGCCGCCCAGCATCGCGGTGAGCTTGTCCGGCGCCTCGTTGTCCATGAAATCGAGCTGGGCGAAGTCGACGCCGGGGATTTCCGGCATCTCCAACAGATCGATGGCGACGACCTTGCCCTTGCCGTCGACGGAGCCGACGCGCTTGGCCGCGATCTGGCTCCAGCCGCCCGGCGCCGCACCGAGATCGACCACGGCCATGCCGGGCTTCAGAAGGCGGAATTTGTCGTCGATCTCGAGCAGCTTGAACGCGGCGCGCGAGCGATAGCCCTGCGCCTTGGCCTTGGCGACATAGGGATCGTTGAGCTGGCGCTCGAGCCACAGCTTTGACGACAGCTTGCGCTTGCCGCCGGTCTTGACCTGGACGTGCAAGCGGCCGGTGGTGTCCTTGGCCATTTCACCAGCTCCTGAGCGCGCCGTCCTCGCGCATCATCTCGACCAGCATGCCTTCGCGAAGGCCGCGGTCGGCGACGCGCAGGCGCGGCAGCGGGAAGGCGCGGCGGATGGCATCGAGGATGGCGCAGCCGGCGAGCACGAGATCGGCACGCTCGATGCTGATGCAATTGTTGCTGGCACGCTCCGCATAGCTCATGCCGAGCAGCTTGTTGATGGTCGCGGCGATGTCGGCATCATCCATCCAGATGCTGTCGACGCGGCGGCGATCGTAGCGCGCCAGATTGAGGTGAATGCCGGCGAGCGTCGTCACCGTGCCCGAGGTGCCGAGCAGATGCATGTCGGCGAGATCGCGGCCGTGCTCCTCGGCAAAGGGCGCGACATGCCGGGCGACCTCCTCTTCCATCGCCGCGTAGGTCTCGCGCGTCACGTCGCGGCCACCAAAATGCTCGGCGAGCGTGACGACGCCAAGCGGAATCGACATCCAGGCCTTTGTGCGCGGCTGGGGATTCTCGTCCGTGGGGTCGCGCTCGATCCGCACCAGCTCGGTCGAGCCGCCGCCGATGTCGAACAGGATCGCGCCGCGCCCCCTGGGATCGACCAGCGGCGAGCAGCCGAGCACGGCGAGCGCGGCCTCGGTCTCGCGGTCGATCACCTCGAGCTCGATGCCGGTCTCGGCGGCGACGCGGCTGCGAAAGCCGTCCGCGTTCGACGCGGCGCGGCAGGCCTCGGTGGCGATCAGCCGCAGCCGCCGCGCTTTACGCAGCTCGATCTTGTCGCGGCAGATGCTGAGCGCCGCGATGGCGCGCTCGATCGCGGCCTCGCTGATGCAGCCGGTGGCCGAAACGCCCTCGCCGAGCCGGATGATGCGCGAGAAGGAATCGACCACGCGAAACCCCTCACTGGTCGGACAGGCGATCAGCAATCGGCAGTTATTGGTGCCGAGGTCCAGCGCCGCGTAGACGCCGGTTCCCGACATTTGCGCAGGGGCGGCCGGTTCGACGGCCAGCGCCGCCGTGGCCATCGCCCCGAGCTCTCCGTGCGGCGCAAGGCCGTCGCGGAGCCTCGTGTGGTCATTCATACAAACTGTCTTTCCACGGCCCCGAAAGGGCCGATCCGGAATTGCTTTTTCGCCCGAAACTTTAGCAGCGCGTGGGCCCCGCGCAACAACCCATCACAATGGGACCATGCCTATTCGTGCGTTGTCGTGAACGGGCCCGTGCGTTATCTGAACGGGGTCCGGTCCTTCCGCCGCCCGCGAAACCCGCGCAAAAGCCGGCTTTTCAGGTCATTTCCATGCAAGAACACACCAAATCGTCCTCGCTCGAAAACGCTATTGCACTGCAAAAAAACGGTGTCGGACAGCCGGTCCGGCGCAAGGAGGACGACACGCTGGTCCGCGGCATGGGCCGCTATACCGACGATTTCAACCTGCCCGGCCAGGCCTATGCCGTGATCGTTCGCTCGACCCACGCGCATGGCGTGATCCGCGGCATCGGCACCGAGGCGGCCAAGGCAATGCCGGGCGTGCTGGGGGTGTGGACCGGCACGGACCTTAACGCTGCCGGCTATGGCCCGTTCACGTGCGGCCTGCCACTGAAGAACCGCGACGGCTCACCCCTGCTCCAGACCAACCGCCAGCCGCTTGCGTCCGACAAGGTCCGCTTCGTCGGCGATCCCATCGCCTTCGTGGTAGCGGAAACGCTGGCGCAGGCGCGCGACGCCGCGGAAGCCGTAGAGGCCGACATCGAGCCCCTGCCCGCGGTCACCGATCCCGAGGAAGCCGCGCAGGCAGGCGCGCCGCAGCTTTACGACCACATCCCGGGCAACGTCGCGCTCGACTATCACTTCGGCGATGCCGAGAAGGTCGAGGCGGCGTTCGCCAGCGCCGCGCACGTGACCAGCCTCGACATCGAGAACACCCGCGTCGCCGTGGTCTCGATGGAGCCGCGCGTGGGGCTCGCCTCCTACGACAAGAAGACCGAGCGCTACACCATCCAGGTGCCGACGCAGGGCGTTTCGGGCAACCGCGCCAATCTCGCCAAGAACCTGAAGGTGCCGAACGAGAAGGTGCGCATCCTCACCGCCAATGTCGGCGGTTCCTTCGGCATGAAGAACATCAACTACCCCGAATATATGTGCATCCTGTTTGCGGCGAAGACGCTGGGCCGTCCGGTGAAGTGGACCGACGAGCGCTCGACGAGCTTCCTCTCGGACAGCCACGGCCGCGCCCAGAAGATCCACGCCGAGCTGGCGCTGGATGCCGAGGGGCATTTCCTCGCAGCCAAACTCTCCGGCTACGGCAATCTCGGCGCCTACATCACCGGCGTCGCGCCGAGCCCGCTTTCGCTCAACACCGGCAAGAATTTTTCCAGCGTCTACCGCACGCCGCTGATGGCAATCGACATCAAGACGGTGTTGACCAACACCACCTTGATGGGAGCCTATCGCGGCGCCGGCCGCCCCGAGGCGAACTACTACATGGAGCGGCTGATCGACCGCGCCGCCGACGAGATGGGGATCAGCCGGCTGACCTTGCGCAAGCGCAACTTCATCAAGCCGAACCAGATGCCCTTCCCGGCCTCCTCCGGCGTGACCTATGACAGCGGCGACTTCCAGGCCGTGTTCAACAAGGCGCTGGAGCTGTCGGACTATGAGAGCTTCTCCAAGCGCAAGAGGGAGAGCAAGAAGAGCGGCAAGCTGCGCGGCATCGCCATCGGCTCCTATCTCGAGGTCACCGCCCCTCCCGGCGTCGAGCTCGGCAAGATCGTGTTCGCCCCCGATGGTGCGGTGCAGCTCATCACCGGCACGCTCGACTACGGCCAGGGCCACGCGACGCCGTTCACGCAGGTGCTGTGCGCGCAGCTTGGCGTGCCCTTCGAGAGCGTAAAACTCGTGCAGGGCGACAGCGACATCGTCCACACCGGCAACGGCACCGGCGGCTCGCGCTCGATCACCGCCAGCGGCATGGCGATCGTTGAATCCTCCCGCCTCGTCATCGAGAAGGGCAAGCGCGCCGCGGCGCATCTCATGGAGGCGTCCGAGGCCGACATCGAGTTCGCCGACGGCCGCTTCACCATCGCCGGCACCGACCGCAGCATCAACATCATGGACCTGGCCAAGCGCCTGCATGACGGCAAGGTGCCGGAGGGCGTGCCCTCTTCGCTCGACGTCGACCACACCACCGAACCGGTGCCATCAGCCTTCCCGAACGGCTGCCACGTCGCCGAAGTCGAGATCGATCCGGACACCGGCGTGGTGGAGATCGTGCGCTACAGCGCGGTGAACGATTTCGGTACCGTCATCAACCCGATGCTGGTCGAGGGCCAGCTCCACGGCGGCGTCGTCCAGGGCATCGGCCAGGCGCTGATGGAGCATGTCCGCTACGACGAGAGCGGTCAGCCGATCACAGGATCGCTGATGGACTACGCGCTGCCGCGCGCAGAGGACGTTCCGTTCATGAGCGTCGGCGATCACCCGGTGCCGGCCAAGAGCAATCCGCTCGGCACCAAGGGCTGCGGCGAAGCGGGCTGCGCGGGCAGCCTGTCGACGGTGGTGAACGCGGTGGTCGATGCGCTCTCCGACTACGGCATCAAGCACATCGACATGCCGCTGACGCCGGAGCGCGTGTGGCGGGCGATTCAGGATGCGAAGGGGACGGCGTAGGGGGAGGCTCGCTGCCTCCTTACCCTCCGCTGTCATCGCCCGGCTTGACCGGGCGATCCAGTACGCCGCAGCTGTGGTAATAGATCTCGATGTCTCTGGAATACTGGATGCCCCGCCTTCGCGGGGCATGACAGCGAGTGAGAGGCACCTGCCTGCCCCTTCCCACCTTACGCCGCCGCCTCCTCGCGCGGCTGGTAGATCGCGGTGTGCTGACAGTGCGCGAGTGGCGTCTTGCCGTTGGCGACGACGAGCGAGTCGAATTCGACGAAGCGGTGGCCCTTCTTCTCGTAGTTCGCGGTGACCTTGGCTCGCGCGGTGATCTGGTCGCCGGCGCGCGTAGCCGACAGCAACTGCATGCGGCTGCCGACGTGGATCCATGGACCCAGAATTGTGTTGTCGACGAGCACGCGGTTCATGACGCGCTGAATCAGACCGGGATGACCAAGTCCTTCCCCCGCGAATATCGCATCGGTTTCCCTGACCTCGGCGAGATACTCTGTAGCCGCCTTTTCCGCCCAGCGGTGTTGCGCGGTGCCGAGCCATTTACCGACCTCGAAGGTGGCCGGATTGACGGGCTTGCGCTCGGCGGCGGCGGGGACCTCGACATAGTCGGCCAGGGCGACCGCTGGCGCAGACTCGGATAGCGACGCCGTTCCCGTCGCGCAGAGTTCGCCGCGCGAAAACACCTCGATGGTGAGCACCCCGTTGTGCTCGACCGCATCGACATCGGCCGTCTCACCGTCATAGACCGGCTTGATAAAGCGCGCCTCGATCAGGCCACGGGCGAGAAAATCCCGCTCCCAGCGGGCGACCGGCACGTGCATCATGTAGGCCATGACGTCGACGCCGGGGACCAGCCCCCCGGAAAAGCCGAAGCGGCGCGCCACGGTGTCGTCGTGCATCTTGTTCTCGGATTGCTTGGCGGTGTTGTAGGCCTCAACACGGTAGGTTTCGAGCCGGGTTGGCATGCTGTCGCCTTCGCCCTGATTTTTGTTGCTTCAGAGCCCGATCGTAGGGCGTCAGGAACCCCGGTCAATCCGCTCGCCTTTGGGCGGCGAATGCGGTACCACGCGGCCGATGACGAGCCCCCCAGCCACGCCCCGCATCTATGTCGACGCCGACGCCTGTCCGGTCAAGGACGAGATCTATCGCGTCGCTGCCAGGCACGGCGTGCCCGTGAGCGTTGTCGCGGGCAATTTCATCCGCGTGCCCCACGACCCGCTGATCGAGCGCGTCGCAGCGGGCTCCGCGATGGACGCTGCCGACAACTGGATCGCGGAGCGGGCCGGTGACGGCGATATTGTGATCACCGCGGACATCCCGCTCGCGAGCCGCTGCGTGAAGACCGGGGCCGACGTCATCGCGCCGAACGGCAAGCCGTTCACCGAGGAATCGATCGGCATGACGCTCGCGGTGCGCAACCTGATGACGGATCTGCGCTCGGCTGGCGAAATCACCGGCGGCCCGAGATCGTTCACGCCGCGCGATCGCTCCGCCTTCCTGTCCGCGCTGGACCAGACCATCCGCCGCATCCAGCGCCGCCGCGCCGAGCAGGCCGCAACGGTCAAGGGCTGATCATGGCGCCGCCCCTGATCCAGCTGAAAGACATCCGCCTCACATTCGGCGGCACGCCTCTGCTCACGAGCGTCGAGCTCAACGTCGCACCAAGCGAGCGCGTCTGCCTGATCGGGCGCAACGGCTCGGGCAAATCGACGCTGCTCAAGATTGCGGCCGGTCTCGTCGAGCCGGACGGCGGCACGCGTTTTGTCCAACCCGGCGCCACGATCCGCTATTTGCCGCAGGAGCCGGATTTCGGCGCTCACACGACGACGCTCGCTTATGTCGAGGCGGGGCTCGCGCCCGGCGATGACCAGCATCAGGCTCATTACCTGCTGGAGCAGCTCGGGCTCACCGGCGAGGAGACTCCGGCCAATCTCTCAGGCGGCGAGGCCCGCCGCGCGGCACTGGCGCGGGTGCTGGCACCCTCGCCCGATATCCTGCTGCTGGACGAACCGACCAACCACCTCGACCTCACCACCATCGAATGGCTGGAGCAGGAGCTCGACAGCCGGCGCAGCGCGCTGGTGCTGATCAGCCATGATCGCCGCTTCCTCTCCAACCTCTCGCGTTCGACCGCATGGCTGGACCGCGGCAGGATCAAGCAGATCGATCGCGGCTTTGCGTCGTTCGAGGCCTGGCGTGACGAGGTGCTGGCCGAGGAAGAGCGCGACCAGCACAAGCTCGACCGCAAGATCGTCGACGAGGAGCACTGGCTGCGCCACGGCGTCTCGGGCCGGCGCAAGCGCAACGTCAAGCGGCTCGCCAATCTGTATGCGCTGCGCGCGCAGCGGCGCAATTATCGCGGCACGGCCGGCAGCGCCAATCTTGCTGCGGCCGAAGCGGAAGCCTCCGGCAAGCTGGTGATCGAGGCCAAGGGCATCACCAAGGCCTATGGCGAACGCAGGATCGTCGAGAACTTTTCCACCCGCATCCAGCGCGGCGACCGGCTCGGCATCATCGGGCCGAACGGCGCCGGCAAGACCACGCTGGTCAATCTTCTGACCGGCGGGACAGAGCCGGATTCCGGCACCGTGCGGCTGGGGGCCAACCTCGAGATGGCGACGCTCGACCAGCACCGCGAAAGCCTCGATCCCAAATCGACGCTCGCCGAAGCGCTCACCGGCGGCCGCGGCGACCACGTCATGGTCGGCGGCAAGCCGAAGCACGTCGTCGGCTACATGAAGGACTTTCTGTTTGCGCAGGAGCAGCGGGGCACGCCGCTCGAAGTCCTCTCGGGCGGCGAGCGCGGCCGTCTGATGCTGGCGCGCGCGCTGGCAAAGCCGTCCAACCTGTTGGTGCTGGACGAGCCGACCAACGATCTCGACCTCGAGACGCTCGACGTGCTCGAGGAGATGCTCGGCGATTACGAGGGCACGGTGATCCTGATCAGCCACGACCGCGACTTCCTCGACCGCGTCGTGACCTCGGTGATTGCGCCCGAGGGCAACGGCAAATGGATCGAATATGCCGGCGGCTACAGCGACATGCTGGCGCAGCGCGGCGCGGACCTGAAGCGCGAGCCGGTGAAGGCGCAGGCCCCTGCGGAGAAGAAGGAAGAGCGACCCGCCGCTCCGACGTCGGCACCAAAGCGGCGGCTGAGCTTCAACGAGAAGCATGCGCTGGAAACACTGCCGAAGAAGATCGAGAGCCTGCACACCGACATCGCGAAGCTGCAGCGCGTCCTCGATGATCCCGGTCTCTACGCCAAGGACCGAAAGAAATTCGACGATACGTCCGCAGCCATTGCCAAGGCGCATGAAGAACTTTCGGCTGCGGAAGACCGCTGGCTCGAACTCGAAATGCTCCGGGAAGAGATTGAACAGGCTTAAATCGTAGGATGGGTAGAGCGCAGCGAAACCCATCACGCAACGGGAATTGGTTCTGATGGGTTTCGCTTCGCTCTACCCATCCTACGGGCCCAAAAAATAGAGAGATCATATGACCACGCCCCTCGCCGCCAAGATCGCCCGTGAATATGGCACTCCCTGTGCCGTCATCGACATGGACAAGGTCGAGCGCAACATCGCACGGATCCAGAAGGCCTGCGACGACGCCGGCGTCGCCAACCGTCCGCACATCAAGACGCACAAGAACCCGACGCTGGCGAAAATGCAGGTCGCGGCGGGCGCGAAAGGTATCACCTGCCAGAAGCTCGGCGAGGCCGAGATCATGGCCAATGCCGGCATCGACAACATCCTGATCAGCTACAATCTGCTGGGCGAGGAAAAGATGGCGCGCTTGGGGGCGCTGCAGGCCAAGGCCAACATGACGGTCGCGGCTGACAACGCCACCGTGGTTGCAGGATTGCCCAAGGCGGCCGCGGCCTCAGGGAGGCCGCTGTCCGTCGTCGTCGAATGCGACACGGGGCGCAAGCGCGCGGGCGTCGAGACGCCGGCCGAGGCGATTGCGCTGGCGCGCGAGATTGCGGCCTCAAAGGGACTGCAATTCGCCGGCTTCATGCTCTATCCGACGGAGACCGGCTGGGCCGACGCGCAGAAATTCTATGATGAAGCGCTGGCCGGCGTGCGCGCCCACGGCCTCGATGCCGCGATCGTCTCGACCGGCGGTACGCCGAACCTTGTCAATATCGGCAAGCTGAAGGGCAGCACCGAGCACCGCTTCGGTACCTATATCTACAACGACCGCATGCAGGTCGCGGCCGGCGTCGCCAGCTGGGACGACTGCGCGCTGCACATCTACTCGACGGTCGTCAGCCGCGCCGCGCCCGAGCGCGGCATTCTTGACGCGGGCTCGAAGACGCTGACCACGGATACCGGCGGGCTCGACGGCCATGGCCTGATTCTGGAGCATCCCGAGGCGAAGATCGCGCGCTTCGCCGAAGAGCATGGCTTTCTCGATCTCTCCCGCAGCAACACCCGTCCCAATGTCGGCGACGTCGTGCGCATCGTGCCGAACCACGTTTGCGTCGTCGTCAACATGATGGACGAGGTCGTGATGGTGCGCGGCGATGAGATCATCGGCACGTTGCCGGTGGCCGCGCGAGGGAAGTTGCGGTAGCGCGCGCCGCTTCCACGCTCGTCATTGCGAGGAGCGAAGCGACGAAGCAATCCAGACTGTCATCGCGGCGGGATTCTGGATTGCTTCGCTGCGCTCGCAATGACGATGTTTAGCCAGCGAGCCACTTTAGAACGCCCTTCCCCACAGCCGCTCCGGTCGCAAACGACGCCTGCAACAGATAGCCCCCCGTGGGCGCTTCCCAGTCCAGCATCTCGCCGGCGGCGAAGACGCCGGGCAGCTTGCGGATCATGAAATCGGCATCGAGCTCATCGAAGGAGATACCGCCGGCGCTTGAAATGGCGCGGGCGATCGGGGCTGCACCGGTGAGCTTGATCGCTACGGCGTTGATCAACTCAGCGAGTTGAGTCGGCGCCAGCGAGGACGGGGACAGCCCAGCAGCCATCGTGACCTCCTGCACGAGGCCGACCGCGGCTGGCGATAGCTGCGCCGACTTGCGCAGGAAGTTCGAGAACGATTGTTTGCCGCGCGGCGCCGACAGACGTCTGACGAGATCCGCCTGGTCGAGATCGGGGCGAAGCGCAATCCGCAACGTCGCTTCACCCTTTGCCGCGATCGCCTCGCGCAACTCGGCCGACAGCGCGTAGATCGCGCCGCCTTCGATGCCGCTTCGGGTGACGATCGCCTCGCCGCGCACCGTGTGTCCGCCGAAGACGAGGGCAATGCCCTTGAGCGGCTGGCCTTCGAAGCGCGTCCGGAACACTTCGGACCAGCCGACGTCGAAGCCGCAATTCGCAGGCCGCAGCGGCGAGATCGCCACGCCCTTCCCGGCGAGCACTTCCGTCCAGCCGCCGTCGGAGCCGAGGCGCGGCCAGCTTGCGCCGCCGAGCGCGAACACGGTGGCGTCGGCGCCGATGGCGAAAGGGCCGTTGGGCGTCAAGAACAACAGCCGCCCCTCGTCGTCCCATCCGCTCCAGCGATGCCGAAACGCAAACCTCACGCCGGCCGCATCGAGCCGGCGCAGCCAGGCCCGCAGCAAGGGCGAGGCCTTGAACGCCTTGGGAAACACACGCCCGCTGGTGCCGACGAAGGTCGGCTCACCCAGCGCCTCGCACCATTGACGGAGCGCGTCTGGCGGAAACGCGTCGATTGCGGCTTGCAGCTTAGGCGCCGCCTCGCGGTAGCGCGCGAGGAATTGCGGCAGTGGCTCGCTATGCGTGAGGTTAAGCCCGCCACGGCCGGCCATCAGGAATTTGCGCCCCGCAGACGGCATCGCGTCGTAGACGGTGACGGCAGCGCCGCCCGCGGCCAACACCTCCGCCGCCATCAGTCCGGCCGGGCCGGCGCCGATGACGGCAACGTGAATTTGGGTCGAGGTCATGACGGGAGTTTAGGCCAGATTCTCGGGCCACAAAGGAGCTCGTCATTCCGGGGCGCGCCCTCTTAGGCGCGAGCCCGGAGTCCATACTCCCGATCGTGGTTATGGATTCCGGGCTCGTCGCTTCGCGACGCCCCGGAATGACGGTGGTTAGAGCTTGATCCCTGCTCTTGCGGCGGCTTGCGCGACATATTTCTGCGTCTGCTCGAATGCGCCTTGCAGCGCCTTGGCCTTCGACATGTCGCTGATCTCGCCAAAATGCGCGGCGATCGCGTCCGGCGTCCATTCGGCAGGCGGCAGATTGACGCCCTCGCTCTCGATGATCCTGATCACCGCGAACGAGCCGGCGCCGGCGCCCATGATGGTGCGGGTCGGGGCGTCCTCGCTGAGCATGTACTCGACCGCCGGCGTGATCGCTTCCGGCCTCATCAGTTGCAGCGCCTGCGGCGGCAACAGCTCCTCCGTCATGCGGGTCGCGGCCGTCGGCGAGATGATGTTGACGCGAATGTCGGTCTTGCGGCCCTCTTCCGCCAGCACGTTCATCAGACCGACCATGCCGGACTTCGCTGCGCCGTAGTTGGCCTGGCCGAAATTGCCATAGAGCCCTGAGGAAGAGGTGGTCAGCACGATGCGGCCGTAGTTGCGGTCGCGCATGCCGGCCCACACCGCCTTGCAGCAATAGAAGGTGCCGACGAGGTGCACGTCGAGCACCTTCTGGAAGTCGGCCGCCTCCATCTTGCCGAACGACTTGTCGCGCAGGATGCCGGCATTGGCGCAGAGCAGATCGACGCTGCCCCATTCCTTGGTGGCACGCTCGACCATCGCAGTGACCTGCTCGAAATTGGAGACGTCGGCGCCATCGGCCATCGCGGTGCCGCCCGCCTTGCGGATCTCCTCGACGACGGCCTCCGCCGGCGACAGCGAGGCTCCGGTACCGTCGCGCGCGCCGCCGAAATCGTTGACCACGACCTTGGCCCCGCGGCTCGCGAGCCCCAACGCATGCGCCCGCCCCAGACCATTGCCCGCGCCCGTGACGATAGCGACGCGTCCGTCAAACCTGATTGACATTAGTGCAGTTCCTTTCTTCCCTTCTCCCCTTGGAGAAGGTGGCGTAGGCGGCCTACGGCCGCCGTCCTTAAAAGCGACGCCGACGGGTAGCGTCGGCTACGGCGCCGGATGATTGGTTGTCTCCACAGATGCGCTCGCGGAGAGAGACCCCTCACCCGCCTCGCGTTCCGCGAGGCACCCTCTCCCACAAGGGGGGAGGGTACGAGCGCGCCGATTTGAAGGCGTTTTGAGCAGCGATGGATTGCCGGGTCAAGCCCGGCGATGACGGGTACGTTCAGGCGAAATAGATCAACCCGAGCCACTCGGCGACGAGCGCCGGCTTGTCCTCGCCCTCGATCTCTACCGTCACGCTGGTGCGGGACTGCAATTCCGTCGGCTTGCGGAGTTTTGCTTCCGCGAGCACGAAACGGCCACGGACGCGCTTGCCCGAACGCACCGGCGAGATGAAGCGCAGCTTGTCAAAACCGTAGTTGACGCCCATCGTGGTGCCGGCGATGACCGGCATCACCTCATAGGACATGATCGACAGCAGCGACATCGTCAGGAAGCCATGCGCGATCGTGGTGCCGAAAGCGGTCTCCTTCCTGGCGCGCTCGGGATCGACATGGATGAACTGGTGGTCCTCGATCACGTCGGCATAGGTGTCGATGCGCGGCTGGTCGATCAGGTGCCACGACGACACGCCGACCTCCTTGCCGACCAGGGCCTGATAGGCCTCTAGCGTTATCGGCGGCTTCTTCCAGACTTCGTTCACTTAAGTCTCACTCCTTGCCTTTGGCAGCTCCGGAAAATCCTCCTCGCGGAATTCCCGGCCGCGCAGGGGATCGTCGCGATCGTCGTCGCGCTCGAGCCTGCGTAGCTGCACCCGGCGGATTTTTCCAGAGATTGTCTTCGGCAGCTCGGTGACGATCTCGATACGGCGGATGCGCTTGAACGGCGCAAGCCGGGTGTGCAGATGCCTGAAGATCGACAGCGCCGTTTCCGGCGAGCGCTCGGCGCCCGAGGTGAGCAGCACGAAGGCCTTGGGGATCGCGAGCCGGATCGGATCCGGGCTCGGCACCACGGCGGCTTCCGCGACCAGCTCATGCTCCAGCAGGACGCTTTCCAGCTCGAACGGGCTGATGCGGTAGTCGGAGGATTTGAAGACGTCGTCGGAGCGGCCGACAAAAGTGAGATAGCCCTCCTCGTCTTCGAATACGACGTCGCCGCTGCGATAGAGCTCGCCTTCGGCGCCGGACAATCGGCCGTCGTCGCCCTGATAGCCCTGCATCAGGCCGGCGGGACGGCTGTCGCCGAGGACGAGCGTTACCTCGCCCTCCCTCGCTCGATTTCCGTCGGCATCGCTGATCTGCACACGAAAGCCCGGCAGCGGCCTGCCCATCGAGCCGATCTTGACCTTCTGGCCCGGCGAATTGCCGGCAAGCGCCGTGGTCTCGGTCTGGCCGTAGCCGTCGCGGATGGTCAGGCCCCAGGCGGCGCGCACCTGGTCGATGACTTCCGGATTGAGCGGCTCGCCGGCGCCGCAGGCCTCACGCAGGGACACGTTGAACGCGGCGAGGTTCTCCTGGATGAACAGCCGCCACACCGTCGGCGGGGCGCACAGCGTGGTGACGCCGCAGCGGCCGATGGTGGCGAGCAGTCCCTTGGCGTCGAAGCGCGGCTGGTTGACCACGAAGATGGTCGCGCCCGCATTCCACGGCGCGAAGAAGCAGCTCCAGGCGTGCTTGGCCCAGCCGGGCGAAGAGATGTTGAGGTGAACGTCGCCTGGCTGCAGGCCCAGCCAGTACATCGTGGAGAGATGACCGACGGGATAGCTGCGCTGGCTGTGCCGCACGAGCTTTGGCTTTGCCGTGGTGCCCGAAGTGAAATAGAGCAGCATCGGATCGTCAGCCTGCGTCGGACCATCAGGCGTAAAGCTTTCGGCGGCTTTCGCCGCCTCGTCATAGGAGAGCCAACCATCGGCGGCGCCGACGACGATGGGCACGAGTCCGTTCGCATTGAGACTTGCAAACTTGGCGACCTGGTCCTGGGCGGCAACCACTGCCCTCGCCTTGCCGCGATCGAGGCGATCGCGCAGCTCATCCGCGGTGAGCAGCGTCGTGGCCGGAATCACGACGACGCCAAGCTTCATCGCTGCGAGCATGGTTTCCCAGAGTGGAACGACGTTGCCGAGCAGCAGCAGGAGATGATCGCCGCGCTTCAGGCCCTGCGCGCGCAGGAAGTTGGCAACCTGGTTGGAACGGCGCGACAGCGCAGCAAAGGAAAGTCTGGTCTGCCGGTCCTGCGCGGCATCGACGATCCAGAGCGCGGGCCGATCCTTGCTATCGGCGTTCTTCGCAAGCTCGGCATCGAACCAGTCGAGCGCCCAGTTGAAGGGAACCGGATCGGGCCAGCGGAAGCCTCTGACCGCGGCGTCGTAATCCGCGCGGTTGTGAAGCAGAAACGCGCGCGCTTCCTGAAAGGTCGTCATCTCAGGTCGTCCTCTCCGCGCGGATTCTGGTCGTCCAGGGAATGACGACCGTTATTTCCCGGCCAGCCCCCTAACGTGCTTGATAATTCCGGAAAAATCCACCCCGCCGTGACCGGCTGCATCGAAAGACTGATAGATCTCCTGCGCATGCTTGCCGAGCGGCGTCGTGGCGCCTGCCGCTTTAGCGGCGTCCTGCGCCAGTGTCAGGTCCTTCACCATCAGCGCCGAAGCAAAGCCCGGCTTGTAGTCGTTGTTGGCGGGTGACGTCGGCACCGGGCCCGGCACCGGGCAATAGGTCGTCAGCGACCAGCACTGACCCGACGAGGTCGAGGCGACATCGAACAGCGCCTGATGCGAGAGGCCGAGCTTCTCGGCGAGCGCAAAGGCCTCGCTCACCGCGATCATGGAAATGCCGAGGATCATGTTGTTGCAGATCTTTGCCGCCTGACCTGCGCCGGCACCGCCGCAATGGACGATCTTCTTGCCCATCTTCTCCAGCACCGGTTTTGCCACAGCAAACGCCGTCTCGTCGCCGCCGCACATGAAGGTGAGCGTCGCGCCCTTCGCGCCGCCGGTGCCACCCGAGACCGGCGCATCGACCGAGAGCACACCCTGCTTGCTGGCCAGCGCATGCGCCTGCCGCGCGCTTTCGACGTCGATCGTCGAGCTGTCGATGATCAGCGCGCCCTTCGCCATGGCAGGAATGACGTCCTTCCAAACGCCGAGCACATGCTTGCCGGCCGGCAGCATGGTGACGACGACATCGGCGCCCGTCACGGCACCGGTCGCGCTCTCGGCAATGCTGGCGCCATCGGCCCTGGCCTGATTGCGCGAGGCCTCGACCAGGTCGAACGCGACCACCTTGTGGCCGGCCTTGACGAGGTTGGCCGCCATCGGGCCGCCCATGTTGCCGAGACCGATGAATGCGATCGTGGCCATCTTCGTTTCCTCCGCTTGAGCGTGTTTCGCTCTGTTAGTTGAATTTGAGCTCGTCGGCGCCGATCTCGGCGAAGTACGGTGCGACCATGTCTGGCGTGACATCCTCGATCCGCGGCGGCGACCATTTTGGATTGCGGTCCTTGTCGATCACGGCGGCACGCACGCCCTCGCGAAAATCATCGCTGCGGAACACTTCCAGCGCGGCGCGATATTCCCGGACGAGGCACTCTTCCAGCGAGCCCGATTGCCGCGCCAGTCGCAACAGCTTCAGCGTCACCACCATGCCGCGCGGCGATTTCTCGCCGAGCGTCTTGAGCGTGGATTGCGCGAATTCGGACCCATCGCGCTCGAACGCTGCGACGATGTCTTCCATGCGGTCGAAGGCGAACAGTACATCGATCGTCGCCTGTCTTGCTGCCACCGGCCCCGCTGTCTCACCGGTCGCAAAGCCGTTGATGAGCTTGCTCACATCTGCCGCGGAAGCGCGCAGAGGAACCTTCGTCAGCGCCTCGCGCAGCCCCGGGAGTTTTGCAGCGGGCACGACAGCGTCGGCGAACCGGGCATGGATCGCATCCGGCCCGTTCATGGTCTGGCCGGTCAGGCCGAAAAACGTGCCGATCTCGCCCGGCGCATGCGCCAACAAATACGTGCCGCCGACATCGGGGAAGAAGCCGAGGCCAACCTCGGGCATCGCCAATTTGGTGCGGTCGGTCACAACGCGATGGCTCGCATGCGCCGACAGACCGACGCCGCCGCCCATCACGATGCCGTCCATGAAGGCGACGTATGGCTTCGGAAATTTCTTGATCCGGGCGTTGAGGATGTACTCCTCGCGCCACAGGATCTTGCCGAGATCGCCATCGACCTTCGAGCTCTCCCAGAGTGCGCGGATATCGCCGCCGGCACACAGGCCGCGCTCGCCGGCGCCTTCGAGAAGGATCACGCTGACGG
>NZ_JBBIAM010000074.1:0-47656 GCF_054185185.1 Bradyrhizobium sp. UFLA05-153 | reverse complement strand
GATACAGTAATGCAAGACCGCATAACCAGGTCGATGAAACCTCTTGCACCGCACGGCCGGACCATACAGTTGGGTCATTCGCGACCGACACAGCCGATCCTGCCTGCCGTTTGATGTCTGTTTTTTCCCAAAAGCGCCAATCTGCTCCTCGAGATGGTCATCCATCGGGAGCGCGGCTTAACCTGCCAGCTTGCCGGTTCTTCCCCGTGGCGGTTCGCTAAGTAGCGACCTTACGCCCAGTTCATTTGAACAATAAAATTGGCCCCAGCCGTTTGGGCGGCGAGCTGGGGCCTTTTGGTCGCGCTCCGGTCTAGGGGGGCGTGACCGGAGCACATCGAGAACGCCATTCGTTCCCGACTCCAAAAAAGCCCCGGAAATCCTATTTTAGAGGCCATGCGTATGGCGTGCGAGCTCTGCCTGGCGACTGCCGGCAAGCAGGTCCCGTCGGGGTCCCGGATTGGCTTCATGAAGTGAAGCACGACGGCTATCGGATGCTGGTTATCCGGGAGAGCGAGCGTGTTCGCCTGTTTCCACGCAACGGCAGCGATTGGACCAAGCGCTCCGTGGGTCGCCGAGGCCGCATTGAAGAACCGGCACAAGCATTTCGTCATCGATGGCGAAGCCGTGATCCTCGGCGTCGTCGGCATCTCCGATTTCAACGCCCTCCACTCCCTAAGCACGATCACGAGGTGCAGCTTTACGCCTTCGACATTCTCGCGATGGGCGGCGATGACTTGCGCCCCCTCCCCCTGCACATGCAGAAAGCCAACCTGGAGTCTTGGCGCGCCGACCTCACGGGATCACTGTCGCGCCGTTCGAGCGTGGCGAGATCGGGCCAGACCTATTCCGCGCGGCGTGTCGCATGGACCTTGAAGGTCTCTAAGCACGGCGATCGGCCTTACCGCCGTGGCCGGCAAACGTTTTGGATCAGATCAAGAACCGAAGCCATCCAGCAATGGAGCGCGAGCTATGAGCTCCTGTCGGAACGCCTGAACACTGCAATGCGGCGGTCGTCCTGCCACAGCTCGACTGCTTGGCCGTCCTTGAGTTGCCTAGCACGTGCCTTGGCCGCCTCGTCGTCGGGACAGCGAAATTCTATTCGGTCCTTAATGTGGTCATCGTCCCCAAGGACGTAGATCCTGTAGCCTCGCATAGTCGGCCCCCATGGCCCGATGCCCCCGCGCAAGGGTATGGCAACAGACAAAAAATTTTCGCTCTAACATAGGTTATTCGCGAACAAAATTTGGTCTGCGCCGTATTTGTGCAGAGGACCATGGTCCTATGGATCCTGAGCAAGAACGGCTCGAGCACCAAATTGAACTCGCAACTCGAGCCGCGTCCTACATCAGGGATGAGTCTACGGTGCAGCGGCTGCTGCGGTTCGCCGAGCAGCTGAAACACAAGCTCCTCCTGTCTTCGCGGCGCCGCAAAATCCGGACGAGAGCCTACCGGCTTTGGGAACAAGCCGGATGTCCCTCAGGGCGGGACTGGGATTTTTGGTTTGAGGCAGAGAGGCAGATACGAGATCAGAACGAGTAGAACATGAATCTACCGCCTAAGCAGAATACGGCTAGCCAGCATGAACCGGCGGCCGAGTGCGCGGGACCGAAGTCGGCGCTTTTGCACCAAAAGCGAGGCCCGGCATTGGAGGCAAATCCGAACCGGACCTCGCAGCAGCCAACCCTGCGAGCCCTACGGCCAGTCCGTTTGCCCTGTAAGATCCCCGTTCGTCCGGGTTATCTGTCCGCGCAGGAACATAGGTCTTGGCGGGCATTTAGTCGAAATGAGAGGCCTATACTTCGGCGTTGCAGCGCTCACCGGCACCTACATTTTGTTCGTACTGTGGCTCGGACAGCATGAGAGGCAGGCAGGCGTCGCGCGCCTTCAGCAATATGAGCTGCCGCATACTCGGGCGACCGCCCGCGCTAGCCTGCCTAGGAGCGCCGGACACGCCCCAGCGTACAGGGTGGCAATTCCCTCGCGCAGCTTTGGCCGGCACGTATTAGGGCGAACTCCGCATGCGTGGCTCGCCTCCGTTGAGGGGAATTCGCTAACGACTGGCCGGGATACTGTTCTTGGCCGGTAATCGAAACTTGAAGTTTCGGGCGGCAGCCGATCACTGTTGGCAGCATCTTGATTTTCGCCCGGGAATGCCTTGTATTTTCCTTATGGAAGCTATTGCGCACGGATTGGCAACCCATGCCAAACAAAGTACCTCAACCTCCAAGATTTCGGATTTTCACGGCGACTCAAAGTGACCTCGAAATTGTGGTGCAAGCCCGTGAGAGCCTGAGGCGATCGATGCAGATACTGGACGAAAGCCGAAACGTCACGAGCCGCCTCGGATGCTGGAATCTCGACTTGCCGCCGCCGAGAGGGGATCGGGAGAGCAAATCTTAGGTCAGCTACTGTTTTAAGATGAAAAAGTCGCCTGACGTGTCGATAATTTTCATGTCACTGGCCGAGGCTTCCCCCTAGGCGCCGGTGGCTGAGAGACAGGTCGCGCTCCCGCCTAGTGCAGGGGAGAAAAGCGATGGCGTGGCTCAGCGCGGAAGCCGACGCACTGCTTGATCGCGCCGACAAGGCGATCGCGGTGTCCTTGTGTCGGAACGGGCGCGTTTGCGAGCAGGCAGCCAAAGATTGGCTGCGGGACTTCCCAGCGAAAAAGGAGGCAACGGACCGTCATCAACATCTCTGAGGTGGCCTGATGACTAGAGCCTGTCGCGTCTTGATCGTCGAGGATGAATATTTCCTCGCCACCGATTTAGAAGAGTCCCTCCGATTGGAAGGTGCGGAGATCCTCGGTTCGATCTACGAATTATCCAAGCAATCGCTATGGTTGACGAAGATGGCTTCGACGCGGCGCCACGGCTGATGTGCGGGTCAATGAAGTTCTGTTGGTGCCGATGGACGCTCAGAATCCTATGGTGGCCTGCTTGCAAGACGAATCAATTGAGCATCGCGTGGATTCGCATAAGCGGGCGATCGGCGGGGAATTCAGGGGATCTGCTTGATGAATGCCAGACCACTAACCGTGAGACGCTCTTCGCTGGTCTCGTCCTGGGCGACCAGCTCTTCCAGATGTGTCTCGAGCGCCGGCAGCTTTCGTTCGAACTCGGCCAAAAGGCCCATCATCCCGCAAGTGTCCCGGATACGGCGGATCGGCTTTTCAAAGATATCGATTTCAGCATTCATTGTACGACTCGGCTTACCTGCGGAGCTACCTTGTGTACGCAACTATTCTGGCGGCGGTTTCACAATCGTCTCTCGGCAAGCCGATCGAGAGGCAAAGGTTCCTTACCAAGGCGCGGATCACGAACCTCGTGGTGCGTCCCACGGTGGAAAGCCCCAGCCGGTGGAAAGCTGGGGCCTTCGCGGAAGGTCTCGCCGGGAATCATGAAGCGAGTACCGACCGGTAAGCCGGCTGCCGGTCTGTCCGTTCCCATCTATTCAACGGTTCGCGGTGTGTCCTGCCAGATCGCTTGCCCGAACGGCCGGCGCTATGACAAACGCTTATCTGGCAATCGGCGCATCCCTGGCCGAGGAACTTTCATGCTCGCGAAGTCTTGATCGCGGTGATGAGCGACGCGCTTTCACGCCCACGTGAAGAGGATGATCCATGGCCAAATCAGCGAAGAAACGAGCAGCCAAAAAATCGTCGGTGCGACGGCCACGTCAGGCACCGAAGAAACTGAGCGACCTATTCCTGGAAACGTTGAAAGACATCTATTTCGCCGAAAACAAAATCATCAAGACGCTTCCCAAGATGGCGAAGGCCGCCCACTCGAAGGATTTGACCGCCGCCTTCAACAAACACCTCCGCGAGACGCAAGGCCAGGTGAAGCGCCTCGAGCAGATATTCAAAATGCTGGGCAAGCCGGCCCGCGGCAAGACGTGCGAAGCGATCAACGGCATTACCGATGAGGGCGCCGAGATCATGAAGGATTTCAAGAACGCCCCCGCGCTTGATGCCGGCCTCTTGGCGGCTGCGCAGGCTGTCGAGCATTACGAGATCTCGCGTTACGGCACCTTACGCACCTGGGCCGAAGAGCTCGGTATGGCGGACGCTGCCCGGCTGTTGCAAGCGACGCTCGATGAGGAGGAAGCAACTGATCACGCCCTGTCCGAGCTCGCCACTTCCGTGATCAACCTCGAGGCCGAAGAGGAGCAGCGGGAAGCCGCTTAGTTGCTGTGCGGATCAATAACAAAGGCGCCGTGCCAAGCTCCACGGCGCCGAATGCCTAAGGCCGGGTTTGGCTCTTCCACTCATAAGGACTTCAATGATGCGCGGAGTCGATGACTGCCTGCCAGATGCGTTGGACTTCGCGATCTTCGTGAAGTTCGCACTTTGCCGCTTCGCGGGACACTGACGGCGCAGGGCGCGTGTCGCGCGGCTCAATCAAGCGCTCCGAGATCGGATCGTACCATTTTGCCAGACTGATCACGCGAGCGGCTCCATTCGTAAGGGCTTGCTCTCTTAGAGAAACAAACGCTCCGTCAGCGTAGAGCGTTCCAAGGCCGAAGGCTTGGGCCGCACCAACCCAACCGTGCTTTGCGGCAGTTTGCCGAACGGCCCGCTTTTAATCCCGGTTTCGGAACAATCATCCTGATCTGTCCGTTCTTCAAAGACTTAACGGAGGATCCTTATGGCACGTGCAGCGTGGAAGCGACCCAACTCGCCGATCGGAAAGAAGGGACCGCGCAAAGCCAATCCCGCCTACAAGCGTCGTTCGCGTCAGCCATCGTCGAGCGCCGATCTGCGCAAGTTGAGGCAGCTTGCCAGCGGTAACACCCCGACCGGGGTCATGAGTATCAAGCTTCAGCGACCGGTTGCGGCCATTCGCAGCAAGGCACAGCGCGAGGGGATTTCGCAGCCGCCTGTGAACCAGTCTCCCTACAATCGGCGCAAGGCGGCCAAGCGACGTAGATCGTGAGCTTAGTAGAAGCGATCATCTTCCGATATGGCCCGCGTTCTCATCGGCACATCCGGCTGGCACTATCAGTCCTGGCGCGGGCCGTTCTTCCCTGATGGTTTGCCATTCAAAGACCAGCTTCGCTATTATTCCGATCAATTCGAAACGACTGAGCTTAACGGTGTCTTCTATCGAACGCCTACTCATGCCGCCGTTGAGGCTTGGCGAGACCAAACCGGTCGGGATTTCGTGTTTGCCTGGAAGGCTTCCAAATTCATCACACACTGGAAACGTCTCTCCGATCGATCCGTAAACAGCCTCGAACTTTTGGAAGATCGCCTTTCACGGCTCGGCGGCAAGGCCGGACCGATCCTGTTTCAACTTCCCCCGCAATTTGAGGCCAACGCCGATCGTCTCGCTTCCTTCTTCAAGCTCTTATCGAGGAAGCGTCACTACAGTTTCGAGTTTCGTCATCCGAGCTGGTACGTGCCGCGGATTCTTCGGATGCTGCGCGACGAGAATATCGCGCTGTGTCTTTCCGACCATCATGATGCGCCTTCACCCTGGACGCGTACGGCGGATTTCGTTTATGTGCGAGGTCATGGGCCAAGTGGCCGGTATCACGGTCACTACCGCCAGTCGGCACTCTTGCAATGGGCCAAGCGCATCAAGTCCTGGAAGCGGCAAGGATGCGACGTCTATGTGTATTTCGACAACGACCAGAAGAGCGCGGCACCGGCGGATGCGAAGAAGCTCAAGTCGATGATTTAGACCGCGCTGCACCATGTGTGTGAGATGAAGTTCTCGCTTCGGGTTCCGCAATTTGACGTAGCGCCAACGCCGTTTTGGATCCCGAATTCTTCTTCCGAGCGGGAGCAAAGTCGCGGCTGCCGCATTGGTCTCGTACGAGATTTCCAGGATAAACGAGAGGGATTGAACAATGAGCGTCAAAGGCAAAGTCAAGGAAGGGGCCGGCTACATCAAGGAAGAGATGAACGAGCACGGCAAATCCGCCGAGAGCCAACAGAAGGCCCAGGAAGGCCGCGATCTGCGCAACCAAGGCCGGGTGGAAGACGGCAAGGCGCCGAAGACGACCAAGCCCGGCACAGGCCATCCCGAAAAGTAATGACCGCGAAGCCGTCCTGCGGCTCCATTGGCTGCTTCGGCACTGAACAAGCAAAAGATATCCCGCGCAACGGCGCGGGATATTTTTAATCAGAAATTGGCCGAACTTCACATCGCACGCCGCCTATCTAAGCTTCACCCTTGTCTAGGCTTCACCCCTGGCGGCTCCCACAGTGTCGGCCATCCTGGCCCCCCGGGCGCCAAGAGGTTTGGGTGAACCGGTTGTGGTGTCGCGCGCAGTCTGATGCTCCATTTCCGCATTGAGCTCGGCGCCCAGGAGAATCACGATCGCCGAAATCCAAAGCCAGGTCATGAAGCCGATCGCGGCACCGAGCGACCCGTAGGTCGCGTTGAACGTCCCAAAGTTTGCCGCATACCAGGAAAACAGCGCTGAAGCGCCGAGCCAGAGAATGGTGGCGGCAGCACCGCCCCGTGTGATCCATTGCCAACGCGGCGCCTCGCGGCTCGGCCCGAAGCGATAGATGCATGAAATCGCCAGCATAATGGCCACGAGCAGGACCGGCCACCGCGCAATCCGGATGAGAAGGTCGGCGAAGTTCGAGAGATAGAGATAGTTGAGAACAACCGGCACCGCGACGACCGCAGCAAGCGCACTCAGTACAAAGGCGATTCCAGCCACCGTGAAGGCGAGCGAGATAACGTTCAGTTTGAAGAAACCTCTTTTTTCTTTTTCGCCGTAGACGATGTTCAGCGTATCGAAAAGAGATTTCATCGCCGCGTTCGCGCTCCAGAGCGAGATCACCAGTCCGGCGAGAAAGGTCAATCCAAGGCTTCGATCTCCCTTGGTTGCCACACGCGTAAGCTGTTCGCGTGCGACGTCGATGGCACCGCCGGGCACGAAGCTCGAGATTTTGTCCAGATGCTTCGCGATACTGCCGGGATCGCTGAAAATTCCGTAGATGGCGACAAGTGCGGCGAGCGCCGGGAAGATCGCAAGGATGCTGTAGTAGGTCATGCCGGCGGCGAGTGCCAGGACGCGGTGATCGCCGATATTGGCATAGACCCGCAGCAAGACGTCCTTCCATCCTTTCGCCGGTATTTCTGTGGGTGAGCTCGCCTGCCGCCCGCGGTCTTCGACTTCCGTAGCAAGCCCGGCAGCCGATGCATCGCGCTTCGTTCCGGATGTCGGCGGCAAGTCCTGGGTCGTGGGCGCATCGCCAGCCTTGCGCGCCACTTCGGTCCGAACCGGCGCGAGGCGATCGACCAGAAAAGCTGCCGCCATCAGTCCAAGTGCCGAGGCGATGCTCCATCCATCAAGGCTGGCCCGCCGTTTTGGACCGCTCTCACGATTCATGACTCCTCCACTTCCATAATTGTCGCCGGTGACAGGAGGTTCCTCACGAGACGCGCACGATGACAGAGACCGGCGCTGCGGTCAGTTGGCGCCAAATCCAGCTTCGGAGCTGGACCTCCGCAGGCAACTTCGGCATGATCGAACCGCCGTCTAGGCGCGAGCAACTGCCCCATTTTTATCGTTCCGTTCTGAGGCGCCCGAAACCTGTCAGAAGGCGCATGAGGCGCTCAAGGACGATGCCCATGACAAGGCCGCAATCACGTCACTCGCCCAATGCGCAAGCAACACGACGCGTGTCCCGACCAACAGGGCACCGATTGTCCAGGCAAGGTTTCGTTTGGCCGGCGGCAGCTCGGTAGCGACGGACGCGAGCGCGCCTACATGCACCGCGTGACCTGAGGGAAACGCATCGAGAGCGCGGCCGGACAGCGGAACGCCGTGCAAGTGGCCCTGCACGGTACGGCGATCGGGCCGCACCTCATTGAACCGCCGTTTCAAAAGATGGGGAAGCAAGACGGCGCCGAGCGTCGTCAGAAGCACATGGTTGCTCGCGGCACGTTGCGCCGGTGGCCTTGCCCGGTAGTAGAACCACCAACCGATAGCGAAGGCCGTCAGCACGTGACCATCAGCGCCCCATGTCAGAAGTGACGAGGCCTCCTCCGGCGCGCGCCTTGTATTGCGTGCGATTGTGCGCGCGAGTGCTATGTCGGCTTTCGTGGGATGAATTCGTACACTCATTGATGGTCTCACAGGTCGCCGATGGGGCGCTACGCGCTGCGATGCAGCAACCGGCCTAAGGATGCGATCGGAAAATGCAGCACTCGCCTTTCCTCTAATCAAGCCGATCGCCGCACGTTCCTTCCATGGAACGGCGCCATTGGTCTTGCGTTTAGAAACAGGACAACCGGTCTGAGGAGGAGATCATGGGTTTCGGACGAGGTGCACTTCTGTGGCTTCTTGGCGTGCCGCTGCCGATCATTCTGCTGCTAGCCATCTTCTGGCACCACTAGCGAAGCGGCTCCGTTGCAACGTTAATCCTGTCCCGCGCTTTGCAAGGCGCGGGACTTTTTAGTCGTCGCTTACGAGCGAGATCCTGATTGCTTTCGAATGTGAAGAGAGATCTCTCGCATCGCGGGGACGAGGAGTTTATGGCTAGGGACGGCGAAGAGACGTCTGTGAAAAAGGATAGCTTCCTGAGACGTCTTGGTCCGGGGCTCATTACCGGCGCATCGGATGACGACCCCTCCGGCATCGGTACCTATAGCCAGGCCGGCGCGCAGCTTGGCTTCGGCATCGGCTGGACGATGCTTCTCAGCTATCCTTTGATGGTGGCGATTCAGGAGATATCTGGACGCATTGGGCGCATCACCGGCCATGGCATTGCGGGCAATGTGTGCCGAAACTATCCCGGCTGGGTCATCTGGTTTCTTGTCGGGCTACTGTTTGTTGCCAATACGATCAATGTTGCCGCCGATCTTGGTGCGATGGGTGATGCCGCACGTCTCGTCATCGGTGGTCCGGCGGCGCTCTATGTCGCGGCATTTGCCGCGATCTCGGTGCTGGCCCAGATTTTCATGAACTACGAGCGCTATGTGTCCGTGCTCAAATGGCTGACGCTTGTTCTCTTTGCTTACGTCATTGCGCTGGCCGTCGTCAAAGTCCCCTGGCGAGAGGCAATTGCGGGTCTCGTCATCCCGAAAATCGAATGGAGCGGCACCTTTTTAACGACGCTGGTCGCCATTCTCGGCACGACCATCTCGCCCTATCTCTTTATCTGGCAATCGTCGCAAGAAGCCGAAGAGCAGCGCATCGATCCAAAGAAAAAGCCGCTGAAGGAGGACGCGCGCACGAAGGATCGCGAACTCTGGCGTATTCGGATCGACACGATGGTCGGCATGGCGTTCTCGAACATCATAGCAATCGCGATCATCATTACCACTGCAGCCACGCTTCACCCGCAGGGCATCACCGACGTCCAGTCGTCGGCTCAAGCGGCCGCCGCTTTGAAGCCGATCGCCGGCCCCTTTGCCGAGCTCATCTTTGCGCTCGGGATCATTGGTACGGGTTTGTTGGCAATCCCGGTGCTGGCTGGATCAACCGCCTATGCAATTGGCGAAGGCCGCAAATGGCCGGTTGGACTCGCCCGCAAGCCCAAGCGGGCCGTTGCCTTTTACAGCGTTATGGCTTTCTCCTCCGTGGGACTTGGCGTCGCGCTCAATTTCACGCCGATAGACCCGATCAAAGCACTGTATTGGAGCGCCGTGATCAACGGCGTCTTGGCGGCACCCGTCATGGCGATGCTGATGCTGCTGGTGCGAAAGCCTGAAGTCATGGGCGACCTGCTTGTGCGCGGTTGGCTCTATTGGCTCGGATGGGCATCGACGGTCGCCATGGCACTTTGCATTGTCGGTATGGCGGTCAGCATGCTGTTGCCGGGGTCCTAAGGAGGAAAGGTGGACTACGCGTTGCGCTTCCTGATCGGCGGCATAGTCGTCTCGCTGTTTGCCATGGTGGGCGACGTGCTGCGACCTAAGAGTTTTGCCGGCCTGCTTGGTGCCGCACCCTCGGTTGCGCTTGCAACCCTTGCCCTCGCCTTTGCCAAGCATGGCGGTAGCTATGTCGCGATTGAGGGCCGCTCAATGATGCTCGGCGCCATAGCATTGGCGGCGTATAGTGCTGTTGTTTGTCAGCTCTTGATGCGTCTCAACTGGTCCGCACTGCAATCGACCTTGGCTGCGCTGGTGCTTTGGCCACTTATCGCGCTTGGGCTCGAGCAAGTCCTGATAGGCTGACAATCTTGAGGTTGACGATGGTGGTGAAAGTCAAATTCGCCGCGCTCAAGGAAAGCACGCCCTTTGAATACCTGACCCGCTTCGCCCTCGGCGGATTGGCGACGGTGGTTGCTGGGGTTGTTGGCAATCTGGCCGGGCCTGCCGTCGGAGGGTTGATGCTGGCATTTCCGGCCATCTTTTGTGCGAGCGCAACCTTAATCGAAAAGCACGAGCGCGAACGCAAACAACGAAAAGGACTGCAAGGCGCCCGACGCGGCAAGCAAGCGGCGGCGCTGGACGCCGCCGGCGCCGGGTGGGGCAGCGTTGCCATGGGCACCTTTGGATTGACCGTACTGTTTCTGGCTGCGGGCTCGCCCGTTATTTGCCTGCTTGCGGCTTCTCTCGTGTGGCTGGTGGTCGCGGTGGGGATGTTTCGTCTGCGTCGCGAGTGCCGCCGGACGCCGCCAGTTTCCAGATAGGTCTTGGACGAACAAAAGGTTGGCTGTTTCAGGGGCGCGCACGAGTGCCCAAGGTACTTCACAAGTTCGAGGCTCTAATTACAAAACATCTCGGTCGATGGCGGAATCGTCGAGCAGGGGCGACGTGCCACCTGAAAGCAGCATGCCGATCAACTCGGCAGCGAGGAAGCTAGAGGTAATGCCATTGCCGCCATAACCGAACGCGGCGAAAATGTTCCTGCATCCAGGTACACCGCCGATCATCGGCAATCCGTCATCTGTGCTATCGAAAGCGCCTGACCAGCCGAACACCACCTGCGTCGATGCCCGCGGCACAAGGCCGAGAGATGTTGTTTAAGCGCCCTCACCTTTTGAGGTGTCGCGGCATTCCGCGCATCGGGCTCAATGAGCTCTCGGTCATCTTCCCCGCCCAAAATAATGCGTCGGTCAGCCGTTGTCCGCGCACAGTACCGGGTTTCGGTGGTCAATCGGTGGTCAGCCTACACTTCAGCCGCCTCGGCGTTTCGGTGCTTTTCGCAAAGACAACGAAAACGCCGCGCTCGCCAATTTTCTCAAATTGCTAGCCGAGCGCTATCCCTTCCTGCCTGAGGCGTGAGATTGCCTGCGTGCTCTTGCGAAGGCACGGTCGGTCCCCATGAAGCGCGCCAACATGGGGGCGATTAACTTGACGGGGTCACCGGCAGGCTGACTGCTTTCGAGCGCAAGCAGCTCGGCATACGCAATCAGATCGCGATGTACCTTTGCCGGAAGCTCATGCGTGACCTTGACCGGCTTATCGTCCGCGATCGCACCGAGCTTAAGTTTGGCCATGCTCTTAGCTCCTATACGGCTCAAGCACGAGATCGCGGTTCACAACGACCCGTACCGGAAACCCTGGACGTATGGTCAGTGTCGGCTGGATGTCGAGGCTACGCCGCACGATTTGCTGACCGGTTTGATTGAGAGAATCTCCCGCTGCCCGCCGCAGCGCCTGTATGATGGCGCTGTTGCTATTGTTGACGTCGCTCCCAGAATTCACTTCGGTCCCGACGGCGAGCAGAGTTGAGAGCGCGGCCGCGCCCAATAACTCCTTCCAGTGATTGTCGACTTGATCCTCAAGGCCAGAATACCCCGCAGCGTCGGCTCCCGGCTGCCGTTCCAGCACGATGGAGCGGCCGTTGGGCATGATCAGCCTGGTCCAGACTAGGAGCACACGCGATTGCCCGAATGCGACTTGGCTATCGTACGTACCTATCAGCCGTGCTCCCTGGGGAACTAACAGGACCCGGCCCGTAGGAGAATCGTACACCGCCTCGGTCACCTGAGCTGTGATTACGCCAGGAAGATCTGAGCGGACTCCTGTCAGCAGCGCACCAGGAATCACTGCCCCTGCTTGCACTACGAACGGCGATGCGGGTTTGACCAGACGATCGGGGCTCGTGGTGCGTCGATCGATCGCCGCATTCACGAACGCGAGCTTTCGGTCCTGGCCGTTCTGCGCGAACGCTTCGTCGGACGAGGCCGTCCCGCTCGTCGGAGCGTCATTCGGCGCCGTTGTTGCGGAGAGCGGCCGGACATTCGTTGAGGCGAACAGCTTGCTGGTGCGAGCCGCTTCGCTCTCCTGGTTCACGCGCTGTTGCTCGGCATCAACCGCCAGTGGACCAGTCTGCGCCTGCGCGGCAACGATCGGACGCCCCAGATCACCGGGCAAAGGCGGTCCCAACGGCGGCGGGATTGCGATGTAATCCCTTGGTAAGCCGGCAAGCTGGTCGGCGACACTGTGATGATCGGTCGAGTAGAGCTCTTCCGAAGCAGGAGCACGCTTCTTGCTGGGTTGCAGCGCCAAGAACACGGCTCCCGACATCACGACGATGAGTAGTGCGGAGCCGCCGATCAAGACCCTACGCGAGAGCCGCGTCACGTGTGGCCGCTCTGGGCGTAACTGGAAAGCTTTCGAAGCGTCGTCCTGCGCCCGCGACGGCACATTATTCTGGTTCGTAGGACCACCACTTGTGCCGCTCATGAGGACCTCCCATCGGCTCTGACGATACGCACCTTCTGCTGGTTCTCACCTCCCAGCCTCAACTCGGCAGCGGCGAACAGCCGATCGACGATCAGTAGGCTTCCGAAAGCGCGATAATTGACAAGCTCGGTCTTCCCGTCCTGCCCGATGACGAAAAGGGGTGGCATCTCACCCTGTCCGATGCCTGGCGAGAACTCGATGTAAACCTTGCGTCCGTCGTCGTAGGCGTTGATGGGACGCCAGGGCGGGTTGTCGCCCTCGATGGTGTAGCGATAGCGGCGTTGGGTCGGATCGGGGATGAACGGCGTTGGTGGCATGGTCCGGCCACGCGTGCGATCTTCGGGATAGAACCAGGTCACCGAAGGCATGTACGGCTTTTCGCGGGAACGCAGCTCGAGCAGATAGGTGCGCCGATCAGTGTTGACGACAAGATTTGTCGCAATTTCCGGACGGGTCGGCTTGACCAGGATGTGGACGCGGCGAGTATCCCCATTGCCGCTCTCGGTGTCGCCGACGACCCAGCGCACGGTATCGCCGGCGGCGACAGGTCCCGATCCGATCAATTGCTCACCCGGCTCGAGCGCTATGTCGGTGATCTGTCCCGGTGCGGCATAGATCTGATAGAGCGCGCCCGGGCTATAGGGAAACACCTGCACCGCGTTGAAATATGCCGCCTTGCGGGGCTGAACACGAGCCGCATCGTTGGCGATCTCGATCCTTTCGATCGGCTCCTTGGCTTCTTTCTGCTTGCCGCCGCGCGCCGGAGTCCAGGAGAGCGGCACGTGGAGCGGTCGCGGCCGATCGTCGCTCACCGTCGGCGGATCCGGAGGCGGCGGGATATCGTTGTCGTAGCTGATCTGTGGAGGCCTGAAGGTGGTGCATCCGCCGAGCGCGAAGACCGAGATCAAGAGGGCCGACGCCAAGCTTCGCGGCAACATTCCCGAGGTGTGACAAATGGAGGGCATGCTCATCCCAATTCCTTCGACCAGTTGATGGCGTTGACGTAGATGCCGAGCGGATTCTTACGCAGGCGATCGACGTCGCGAGGCGGCTCCAAGATGATCGTGAGGATTGCGCTCCACCGCTCCGTGGCGGCGATCTGGCCGTTTTCGTAGCGCCGTTCGATCCAGGCCAGGCGGAAGCTTTCTGGAGACGCTCTGATGACGCTGGAAACCTCGACGGCCACCTGGGTCTTCCCCACCCTGGCGAAGGGATCGTTGTTGCGCGCGTAGTCATTGAGGGCGACAGCACCGCGGTCCGTCGTGAAGTCGTAGGCGCGGAGCCAATCCTGGCGCAGCACGATCGCGTCCATGGGAAGGCCGCGAACATGCTCGATGAACCGGGATAGATGAAAGGCGATCTGGGGATCGCTGGGTTGGTAGAAAGCATCTGCGGGTGCGACGGCTCTCACTTCGCCTAGATGATCCACCTCGACCACCCAGGGGGTGATGGTGCCCCGTGCGGACTCCCAAGCAAGCGCGGCGGCGAAACCGGCGGACAGGAACAGAGAGCCGAATGCCATCAGACGCCAGTTTCTGGCCTGGACTCGCGCCGAGCCGATGCGGTCGTCCCAGACCTGAGCTGCTCGTTGATAGGGGGTGACCGGTGCAGGCGTGCGGCCATAGTGGACGGCCGATCGTTTGAACATGCTTTGACCTCAGGAGATGAATGGGAGCGGCAGATGGGTGATCGCAGGAATTAGCTCTCGCCCTGTGAGAGATCGACGGAAGCGCCACCTCCGCCGTGGTCGCCAGCGCGTACCGCCTGCGTGGCGCTTGAGGCTCCATGACTGATTGTTTGTGTCCGTTTCATGCGGCGCACCCAGGCAGGTGCTGTCTCGGACGATGCGGAATCGCCACCGCCTGCGCTGCCGCTCGGTCCCCCGGAGTGGACGGCAGCGGTACGTAGGGGGCTAACCGAAGCTGCTGTGGTTGCTTCGGTAGCGCCGGACTGACCTCCTGCACGGAAGGGGCTCAAGGTGGCGCCCGCAATGGCGCGGCTTCCTCCCACGGCACTTCCAGCCAGCGCGGCGCCACCGGATGCGAGCGCGGCTCCGGCCGCAACCACGCCGCCGGCCGCTAAGCCGGTGCCGACAGCGCTACCGGCGCCGAGCTGTGGTCCACCAGAAACGATCGCGTTGGCGATGCCGGGTCCGAAGATGCCGAGACCCAGCAATGAGAGCGCCCCCAACGCCAGTGCCATCGCGCTCTCAATGGTCGGCTGGTTACCGCCAAATCCCGCCGTGAACTGCGCAAAAAGCGTCGAACCAATGCCGACGATCACGGCCAGCACCAAAACCTTGACGCCGGAAGAAATCACGTTGCCGAGCACTCGCTCCGCGGCGAAGGCCGTCTTCCCAAACAGGCCAAAGGGAATCAGCACGAAGCCCGCCAGCGTCGTCAGCTTGAACTCGATCAGGGTGACGAAGAGCTGGATCGCCAGGATGAAGAAGGCGAGCAGGACGACGACCCAGGCGAACAACAAAACGACGATCTGGACAAAGTTCTCGAAGAAGCTGACATAGCCCATCAGGCTGGAGATCGACTCGAGGATCGGCCGCCCGGCGTCGAGGCCAACCTGCGCAATCCGGCCGGGACGCAAGAAATCTGCGGACGAAAGGCTTGTGCCGGAGGCTTTTAGGCCGAGGCCGGCGAAGCTTTCGAACACGATCCGCGCGAGGCCATTCCAATTGCCGATGAGATAAGCAAAGACGCCGACGAACAGGGTCTTCTTGACGAGGCGAGCGACGATGTCCTCATCGCCGCCCCAGGACCAGAACAGTCCAGCTAGCGCAATGTCGATCGCCGCGAGCGTGGTCGCGAGATAGCCGATTTCGCTGCCGAGCAGCCCAAATCCGGAGTCGATGTAGCGGGTGAAGGTTTCCAGGAACTGGTCGATGACACCGGTGCTGTTCATCGCTCATCCCTTCCGGATGTCGGCACGGAGGGGTAGCCGGACGGCAGACGGCTTTCGTCCTTCGGTGATGGTGGAATTGGGCTGTTAGCTGACGCTCCATCAATCACTTGCCGTGCACTGCCCTCTCTCTGGCTCAGGAATTGACGCCGTTTCTCGGCCCAGACCTTTCGACATTCGAGTAGTGCATCCTTCTGTTCGTAGTTGACGGTGCGGCACTGCCCGAGCTTGGATGCGAGAGGATCGGATTCCTGGGTAGCCGACGCAGCAGCGGCGGTCTGATCCGCGCCACCGCGCAACTGGAATGCGCAGGCGCCGACGGCCACGGCGAGGAGCAGTGCCGCCGCCCCGATCGGAATGTGGTCGAACCTGTCTGTCATCATCAGTGAAACATCTGCACGGTTGCGGGTTGATAACCTTGGCCCGAGTTAAGGAAGCGGCGGAGTTGCTCCCTGCCCTGGTCCTGTGCGACGGCGCGCTGCGCGGACTCCAAGCTCTGAGCTCGTCCCTGTGCAGCAACGACAGCGGTGAGATCGGCGAGCTGCTGGGCCTGCAATCCGAGGAGTTGGTTACCTGCCTGACTTGCCTGGAGTGCGCCGGTCGCACCTTGGCTTGCGGTCACGAGCGTCGACATTTGGGTTCGGTTGGTGTCGAGATTGCCGACGACGGAGGCCTGCACCCGCATCGCGTCTTGCAGTCCCGCGACCGCGTTCTGCCACCGCGCTTGCGCATTGGCGACCAGGGCCTGGTCCGACGAACTTGACGACGCCGGCGCATACGTCGTCGAGAACGCCCGATCGATCTGCTGGATGTCGTAGGCAATGCGCTGAGCCTGTCCGAGCAATTGCTGGGTCCGCAGAATCGATTGCTCGAGCTGCAGCAGGGACGAGAACGGCAGGATCGCCAGGTTCTTGCCCTGGTTGATCAGCATCTGCGCCTGATTTTGCAATGACGTGATCTGGTTGTTGATCTGCTGCAGGCTACGCGCGGCAGTCAGCACGTTCTGCGCGTAATTGTTGGGATCGAACACGATCCATTGCGCAGATGTCGGCTTGGGATTGCCGGCAAGAACGATAGCGATGGCGCCTGCCGCTACGACACGACGGACGAAACTCATGAGGAGGCCTCCAGATTGGTGAGATGTGGAATGAGATCGCAGGCCCATCCGATGTCTCGGGCTCTAAGCCAACCAGACACAAAATTCTCGCCGCCCTCTTCGATCAGCACCTTTTCGATCAGCGCCTGGTCGGTTTTCGAGGAGGCGGCGGTAAAGGCCAAAGCCACTTCGCCAAGACCAAGTTCAAACAGGCGGTTGCCGCGACGCGACTGGCAGTAATAGTCCCGCTTCGGTGTCGCGCGGGCGAGGATCTCGATCTGTCGGTCGTTCAGCCCAAAGCGGCGATAGATCGCGGTGATCTGTGGCTCGATGGCGCGGTCATTGGGAAGCAGGATCCGGGTCGGGCAGCTCTCGATGATGGCGGGTGCGATCGCTGAGCCGTCAATGTCCGCCAGCGATTGAGTTGCGAAAACTACGGAGGCATTTTTCTTGCGCAGTGTCTTCAGCCATTCGCGAAGTTTGCCGGCAAAGTCGACGTCGTCGAGCGCGAGCCACCCTTCATCGATGATGAGCAGGGTAGGCCTGCCATCGAACCGGTACTCGATCCGATGAAACAGGTATGACAGGACGGCGGGCGCAACCCCGGTACCGATCAATCCGTCGGTTTCGAAGACCTGGACCGAGGATTCGCCCAATCGCTCACTTTCGGCATCGAGCAACCGGTCATAGGGACCGCCCAGGCAATAGGGCTGGAGTGCCCGCTTCAATGGATTCGACTGCAAGAGGACGGAAAGACCTGTGAGGGTTCGTTCCGGAAGCGGCGCTGAAGCCAGCGACGTCAGGGCCGACCAGACATGGTCCTTGACCTCGGGTGTGACCTCGATCCGTTCGCGGGTCAGGATCGAAATGATCCATTCGGCAGCCCAGCCGCGCTCAGCGACATCGTCAATTCTCGCGAGCGGCTGGAGGGAGACGAACTCACAGACCTCTCCGGCAACGGCGCCGCCAAGATCGTGCCAGTCACCACCCATGGCAATCGCGGCCGCCCGGATCGATCCACCGAAATCGAAAGCGAAAATCTGCGAACCCGGATAGCGCTGGAATTGCAGCGCCATCAGCGCCAGCAGCACCGACTTGCCGGCGCCCGTCGGGCCGACGACCAAGGTGTGCCCGACATCGCCGACGTGGAGGGAGAACCGAAACGGGGTCGATCCCTCCGTCTTGCCGAAGAACAGAGCCGGCGCCTTGAAGTGACGGTCCCTCGCCTCCCCCGCCCATACCGCTGAGAGCGGAATCATATGCGCCAGGTTCAGGGTCGAGACCGGGGGCTGGCGGACGTTGGCATAGACGTGCCCCGGCAGGCTGCCGAGCCAAGCCTCGACCGCATTCACTGTCTCGATCATGCAGGTGAAATCACGCCCCTGAATCACCTTCTCGACGAGGCGCAGCTTTTCGTCGGCGGCACGCGCATCCCTGTCCCAGACGGTGACGGTCGCGGTGACGAAGGCCTCGCCGATCTGGTCCGTTCCCAGTTCCTGGAGCGCGGCGTCGGCATCGATGGCCTTATTCTGCGCATCCGTGTCGAGAAGTGCGGAAGTCTCGTTGGTCATCACCTCCTTGAGGATCGCACCAAGCGACTTCCGCTTGGCGAACCATTGACGACGAATCTTGGTGAGAAGTTTCGTCGCATCCGTCTTGTCGAGCATGATCGCCCGGGTCGACCAGCGGTACGGGAACGCAAGACGGTTGAGGTCGTCGAGGATCCCCGGTGTGGTCGCCGTTGGGAATCCCACAACCGTCAGGACGCGCACATGGGCTTCGCCCAGCGTCGGCTCAAGGCCGCCGGTCAGGGGCTGATCGGCCAGCAACGCATCAAGATACATGGGGATCTCTGGCACGCGCACCCGATGCCGCTTGGTCGAAACGGTGGAGTGCAGGTAGGTCAGCGTTGCCTCATCATCGAGCCAGGCGCATTCCGGCATAAATCCTTCAATGAGCTGGAGTATGCGGTTGGTCCGGTCGACAAACCCGCTCAGGACCTCTCTCGCGTCGGCGCCGACCGTGCGGCTGCTATTTTCATAGAGAAGACGCTCTGCCATCGCGGCGCCTTCCTCGGGCGGCAGGTAGAGGAACGTCAGGTAGTAGCTTGAGTCATAGTGGGCGCCCGCTTCCTCGAACTGCGCTCTCCGCTCCGCGTCGACCAGGGCCGATGCGACGTCGGGAAACGTGCTCTGTGGATAGGCGCCCGCGGAATGCCGCTGTGCCTCGACAAAGACCGCCCATCCAGATCCAAGGCGGCGAAGCGAGTTGTTCAGACGACCGGCGACTGCGACGAGTTCGGCCGGCACAGCGCTGTCGAGATCCGGTCCTCTAAACTTTGCGGTCCGCTGGAACGACCCGTCCTTGTTCAGAACAATTCCCTCATCGACGAGGGCCGCCCAGGGAAGGAAGTCCGCCAAGCGCGTCGTTGAACGTCGGTATTCGGCAAGATTCATCATGGGAGGACTCACAGGCTGAGATGACCGGGAATGCGAACGTGCCGGCGCACGACCTCGACGAAGGCCGGATCGCGCTTAGCGGCCCAGACCGCGATCATGTGACCGACGAACCAGAGCAGAAGACCCGCCAGCCAAAGTCGCAGCCCAAGGCCAAGCGCCGCCGCCAAGGTGCTGTTGAGGATGGCAACCGATCGCGGCGCGCCACCCATCAGAATCGGCTCGGTCAGGGCCCGATGCACGGGCGCGACAAATCCTGTGACCTGCCCCTCCATCAGATCACCACGCCGCCGCCGAATGAGAAGAACGACAAGAAGAAGCTTGAGGCGGCAAAGGCGGTCGACAGGCCGAACACGATCTGAACTAGCCGGCGGAAACCGCCTGACGTGTCGCCGAATGCCAGCGACAGGCCCGTCACGATGATGATGATGACTGCGATGATCTTGGCAACGGGACCTTCGACCGATTGCAGGATCTGGTTGAGCGGTTGCTCCCATGGCATGTTGGAGCCCGCGGCCCACGCGGGGACGGCAATCAGGCAGTACCCGGTGAATGCCCCGGTCGAAGGGATGATCCTTGCGCGAAACGAACGATAACTCATGGTTGATCTCCCATTGGTGCAAGGCTGTAGTCCCCGGAGGCCCCGAGCCCGGTTACACGGGCCAGTTCTGCAAGCCGGCGATCGGCACCACGGCCGACGAGCACGGCAATGACGTTGATGGTTTCGGCGATGAGGGCGCGCGGGACAGTGACGACGGCTTCCTGGATGAGCTGCTCGAGCCGACGCAAAGCGCCAAGCGCGGTTCCGCCATGAATGGTGCCGATTCCACCGGGGTGGCCGGTGCCCCAGGCTTTCAGCAGGTCGAGGGCCTCCGCTCCGCGGACTTCGCCGATCGGGATACGGTCAGGCCGCAGCCGTAGCGACGAACGGACGAGATCGGAGAGCGAGATCACACCATCCCGTGAACGCAAAGCGACGAGGTTCGGTGCCTTGCACTGAAGCTCTCGCGTGTCTTCGATAAGAACGACGCGATCGGCAGTCTTGGCGACTTCCGCAAGCAGCGCGTTTGTCAGTGTCGTCTTGCCGGTCGAGGTGCCGCCTGCGACCAATATGTTCTTACGAGCGGTGACGGCCACGCGTAGCGCATCGGCCTGGTCCGAGGCCATGATTCCGGCCGCGACGTAGTCATCAAGCGAGAACACGGCCACCGCTGGTTTGCGGATCGCGAATGCCGGGGCGGCGACGACCGGCGGCAGCAAGCCTTCGAAACGTTCACCCGTCTCGGGCAGCTCGGCCGACACGCGCGGCGCGCCGGCGTGGACCTCGTGACCAACATGATGGGCAACCAACCGGACGATGCGCTCCGCGTCGGAAGCTGACAGGCTCTCGCCGGTATCCATGAGGCCGTTTGATAGCCGGTCGATCCACAACCGGCCATCGGGGTTGAGCATCACTTCAACGATCGACGAATCTTCCAGAAAGCGTGCGATGGCGGGGCCAAGTGCCGTACGCAGCATTCGCGCCCCACGCGAGATTGCCTCCGACTGAAGAGAATGGATTGGCACCGCTGTCCCCCAACAACTGAAAGCAAACCAAGCGCCTCAGAGGGGGATTAGAAAAAGCAGAAAACCAATCAGCACAACGAGAGGCTGACTACGCTCGTGGCCTGGCGTAGGAAAAGAAAGATTGGGCCGGAGGAACTCAGAAATTTCACCTAGGCTCGTTTTAGTCCGAGAACGAATGATTTTAGCGACGGAGAACGGCGCGATGGGCCAACCGTGGTCATTCGAACGTCACGGTGCGGAGTGGGCTGCCGCAAGCAACTCATAGCTTTCAGACCCGTCCGCGGTTATTGATAGCGCGGTCGAGAACTATGCTCGTGAGCATACACCCACGTCGATCATGGTCCTGCAGAACGATCTCATCGCAGCAACGTCGGGTGACATCGCACGCAAAGTCAACGTTCGCCCTTTCCGCAAGAGCCTGCTCAGCGCGCTTTCGGCAGCCCGTCGAGTGTGGCCAAACAGATAACATCGTGAGCCTTTGCGGCGCCGGCGCCGTGGGCGCTCACGCCGAGCAGAGCGCCCCGTGCGAGGCTCGAACGGATTGGCAGCGTCGTGAGCACAACGTCCCCCAGCGCAGCGGCAAGAACACAGGTGAGAATAACGAAGACCGCCGTGAGATCAGGCGCGCCGCCAATATCCTCGGAAACGGCCATCGCAAAGGCCAACTATAACTTTCGCCTTCAGCAGAAGCCCGCGTCACTGCGTTGCTGCACTTCGCTCAAAGGGCTTATTTTCAGCGATGAACCTTGCGGCCAGCACCAAAGCGCCCATCGAAAATTCCTTTCCATGCGCAGCGATCATACGCTCCGAGAGTTCCGCCAACTCCTGAAAGAATTGATCCTTGCTTTCGGCTTCGTTGTGCGATCGAGTAGCTGTCATAACTTTGTCTCCTGATGATGCTGGCAACGCTCTCTGGCGTGGCACCGGGTCAACTATTTGAAAATGTACGGAGGAAACGTCACGATCGCCGCCTCCCCGTCGCTTGTTCCGAATGCAAGATGCTGGCCGTCGCTAGACCAACGCAGGGTGTGGACGGCGCCTCGACCAGGCGACCTGACGACCAATTCGTCGGATTGTCCGATCCTCGCGACCGCGACCATGCCGTCGGCGTAACCTGCCGCAACCAGACCACGCTCTGGATGAATATCCACCGTCTCGACGAGGACGAACCGGGCGCGCCCCGTAGCGAGGTTCGCCGGCTGATCGCTTTCGTCATCAAGGCTGGAAACGTCCCATGCGATCATCCGATAGGCTCCGCTCGTAACGAGGACGCGGGAGTCCGCGCTCCACGAAAGAGAGGCAACGGTTGCGGGATAGGTCGGAATCCGGACGATCCGCGCATCGGCAAGACGCACCAAAACAATCCCAGTTTTGCCGACTGACACAGCCAACCAGCTCCCATCCGGGCTCCACGACAAGGCTGAGACTGTGCCCAACTCAAATGAGGCGGAGGGCTCGGGTCGTGGCCCAAAGCTACGGACGAGCAGACGGCCGTCGGCTCCAATCGCAAAGCGCCGGCCATCCGGCGATACAGCCATTGCCGACGCATGCCCTCCGACCCGCTCTTGCAGCCAGGCGACCTCACCATTGGAATCGTAAAATATGATTGACCCGCCGGAAGCTGTCAGGATGCCCCCCGCCGATACCGGGGCAATCAGATCGATAGGCGCCCCGTTGCTCGAGACCACCCGTGTGACGCCGGACGCCGACACCCGAAGCAGCCGGCCGTGATCACTGGCGACGAAATCCGAGGCCCCGAGCGGAGCGAGGTGAAGCGGAGCATCGCTGATTATCACTTTCATCAATGGCGGCACTGGTTTCCGTCGCGGTGAAATCGCCGTCCGGCCGTCGTCGAGCGCCGCGCGACAGCGATCTTGCGCCGGCTCAACGTCAGTTAGCGGAGCTACCGCCAACGCTCCATCGGCGAGCGCGAACGCAACTCCCTGTCCCGCAGGATCGAAGGCCGTATTTGTAACGGCCGTACCCACAGTCCAATGCCGCCCAAGCAATTCATAGAGCGTCGCGATCTCTGCTTCCATCGTATCCATCGTCGCCTCTCGTTCGGATCGTCTCACCGGCAATCCACCTGTCTAGCTCTTCAAGACGCTGCTCCAGCGCGGCGCAATGAGCGTCGCATTCTGTCATTGCCGCATTCGCCTTTCGCAAGCGCTCGCGCGCATCCGCGAGGGTCCTGGCGAGCTCATGTGGACTGCCGGAGGCCGCAATCTCTTGCTCGATGCCCTGAATATCGAATTCGGCGCCGCCGCTAAGCTGACGGTTGAGCAGATTGCGCGATTGGGCGGCCGATATCTCCTGAACGACCCGCAGCCGCTGGGTCAGCATCTCGACAACGGTCAGGGGACCGGTGCTCATACATCAGTCTCGATCTGGACCAGGATCCGCTGCAGGCCACCCACGCCCGATGCAAAGTGGCGTTGCGCATCATTGATGTGAGATTCCAGCGAGTCCCATAGATCAACCCTCAGCAACCGCGATGGATCGCCAGCCATGGTCTCAAGCGCCTGCAGACCGAACTGATGCCGCAAACCAATGCCCTGCAAAACAAAATCCGTCAGTTCGCGCGCATGCGTTTCGATGAAAGGACGCAATAGCGGATGCGCGCCATAGCTGATGCCGCGCTTCGCGAGTTCGGTCTCGATGAACACCACGAAATGCCTAACCAGCAGATTTTGGCTTTCGCCAACCAAGTGCACCATGAAAGTTACGTCGCGGTCCGCACGCGAAAGGATCTCCGACGCGAGCGCCGCAGCGGCTAGCTCCTCTGCCCCCTTTTGTCCGTCCCAGACCGTCGCCATGCCCAATCCTGTCCTCAGGTCCGTGAACGATATTGATGCAATTTGCGATACAGAGTGGCACGCGAGAGCCCTAGCTTCTCGGCCGCGGCTGCAATGTTGCCGCCTGCATTTGCGACGGCCCTCTCGATGGCACGACGCTCCATATCATCGAAGCGAGCGATCTCTTCGCCCTCGGGTCTCGTGGTGCCATGCCCTGTCTGCAAGGCGCCCGGACTCGGCTGGGCCGGTGTTGCTTCCAGGAAATCCTCGGGCAACTCCCTGGCCGTAACCACGCCGGTGAGCGTCATCAGCACTAGGTTCTCGATCAGATTGCGCAGTTCGCGGACGTTCCCCGGCCAGCTATAACGCCGCAACATTTCCATTGCGGTTGCCTCGAAACGTAGCGGTTCGGTGCTATAGATCTCCGCGAATTGTCGGTTGAAATGATCGATCAGAATCTCGACATCACCCAAGCGCTCGCGGAGCGGCGGGATAGTGATCTTGACAACGCCGATCCGGAAATACAGGTCCTTACGGAAACGTCCTTCCGCCACTTCCTGCTTCAAATTCCGATTGGTCGACGCCACGAGCCGGACGTCCACCAGACGCGGCTTGTTGTCGCCGAGGCGGTACACCGCACGCTCTTCCAGAACGCGGAGCAAGTACGGCTGCAGATCCAGCGGCATCTCGCCGATCTCGTCGAGGCTGAGCACGCCGCCATTGGCAAATTCAAAGCGGCCCGGCTTTCCCTCTCGCGTCGCGCCGGTATAGGCGCCTGGGGCATGTCCGAACAATTCACCGCCAAGAAGCTCTTTCGAGACCGCACCGCAATTGAAGGCGACGAAAGGCTCCTTGCCGGTCTTCTGGCTGGCGGCGTGAACGAGACGAGCAAACAGTTCTTTGCCAACTCCAGTCTCGCCTTCGAGCAGAATAGCCGTCCGGCCGAGTGCCGCCCGCTCAACCTTCTCGACCACATCCTGCAATGCGTCGCTACATCCGACGATCGCTTCCTTGGCCGACATGATGGCTGCACGAGTTGCCGGCGACACCTGAGGCGCAGCGGAATTTATTCGTGGCCTCGATGCAAGCACGAGCATCGCTCCCTTCACAACCCCGTCGACTAACAGCGGCTCGATCCGCTGGTCGCGCAATTCGTCGGGCAACCCGCTAGCCAGCTCTTTGCCAAGAAGGCCTTCGTTGCTCGGAAGAAGCTGAGTTCCGATGGTCAAGTCGCGAGACTGCGCGATCCGCTGCCAGCGAACCGACGCCATGTCGTTGTGATGAACGACCCGACCGAAGCGATCCAGGATCACCACACCGTCCGCGCTGCCCATCCCCGGCATTCGAGAAATGCTGGCCTCGAGCAGCCGTATTCTTTCAAGGCGGATCTTTTCCGAGAGCGCGAGCTCGATGTGATTGGCCGCAATCACCGCCAGTGCGACGTTGTGCCGGTGAAAGATCGCCTGAGGTCCGGAAAAATCAATGATGCCAATGATGCTGCCGTCGATGGGGCTGCGAATGGGGCTACCGACGCAAGTCCAGGCTTTGATGCCTTCCGAAAAATGCTCGGCTGCATGGACATGGACCGGTTTTCCCGTGACCAGCGCAGTGCCGATGCCGTTGGTGCCGGTCACCGTCTCACCCCAGGCGGCGCCGACCTCGAGGCGAATATCGTGCCCTGCGTCAATCGTCCGCTGATCGCCTCCCACATCCAGCACGACGCCGTTCCTGTCGGTGATAACCAGCATCGTCGCGGCGTCGCCGAGCACTTCCGCGACGCGGCGGAACGTCTGAGCGCTCGAACCCAGCAAGTCATCATTCTTCAGACGCAGCTCGTAGAGATCGTCCGGCGAGGCCACGAGATTGCTGCCCTTGCAATGCGCATTGACCCCGGAGTTGACGCTGCGCTGCCATGATTTCTCGATGACACCTCGCACAAGCGCGTTCTCGCGCTTGAGGTCGCCAAACGTCAGAAAGTCTTCCCAGGCCCTATTGGTCTCTCGTTCATCATATGGCTGTCCCTGCTCCGCATCCGTTGCGTCCGGAATTTTGTAGCCTTCCAGGGAGAACGGCGGCTTAGCCATGAGCGTTTCCGTCAGCATTGGAGCACCATACCTAAGTTGGCAAACAACCCGATCGGCAGAAACGACCTGAACCGAACCTGACCGGGATCGTCATTCCCATAGGCCCGGCTCACGGAGATCATTCGGCGATTTTGGCGACGGCATCCAGGCCGAGACGGCCTGCGATGACTTGTTCCAAGCTCTGCTCGGACGTCTCGTCGGGCACGCTCACGCCCTCAAGATCGGCGAGGACTTTCCGGATTCCATCATCCAGCGGATCGAAGATCCCGTTCTCCCGCGTCGCCAGGGCGAAGTATCGCGATTGGCCCTTTCCACGCAGTTCGCCGACAAAATGGAGTTGCCGCCCCGACCCGAGATCCGCGATCACGACACGGCCGTTGAGGCTGATCCGCACGTAGGGTTCCGCCTCTCTTGGACGGCCCGGCGGCGTGTACCACAGCTTGCCTGATGGCTGGGGCTGCGGAGGAGGCGTGGGATTGCGCAACTCCTGCCAGCGCCCACCGGTCAGATGGTTGGCGAGCGCGTCGATCCTCGTGCAGTTCTTCTGAATGAAGTCCTTCGCCGCGGCCTCCTCGCGGCACGGACCGTCGCGCTTTGAAATGATGTGGACCATGGTCTCCTCCTTCCCCGGTCAGTCGGATGGCCGTGGAGGCTTGTTGTGCCGCCTCCTTCGGCGCATGCCGGAGCTTCCAAGATTGTAGCTCGTTCTAGATCATTGTCACCGCCCAATCACGCGATCGCGGAGCTCAAGCTGTCGCCACCATCTCGCGCGTCACGCCGGCCTTGAACACGTAACCGGACAGTGCGGCTCCGACGCACGGTGCCACGAAATAGAGCCACACCTGCGACAGCGCATCGGAGCCAGCGAACAATGCAGGGCCAAACGAGCGCGCCGGATTGACCGATGCGCCCGATACGGTGATGCCTGCGAGATGGATCGCAACCAAGGTGAGGCCGATCACCAAACCCGCGTAGACCGACGCCGCACCCTTTTGGGTTGCACCAAGGATCACGGTCAGGAACAGAAAGGTTGCCGCCGCCTCGAACACGAACGCGGAGAGTACGCCATACTGACCCCAGCCATTCTGGGCGAAACCGTTCGCTGCGACGTCGTAACCTCCGACCTTGCCTTCCGCGATCAGATACAGCACCGCTGCAGCTGCGATCCCGCCGATGAATTGTGCGACGATGTAGCCCGAGAAATCCCGCGGCGACATCCGACCGGCGACGAGCACGCCGAGGCTGACGGCCGGGTTGAGGTGCGCGCCCGAGATATGCCCGATCGAATAGGCCATCGCGACCACCGACAGGCCGAATGCAAACGCCACGCCCAGTAAACCGACTTCGGATCTCATGAAGATCACGGTCGCGCAGCCGAAGAACACGAGTGCGAACGTGCCGATGAATTCTGCAACATACTTACGCATGACTTCCCCTCCATGGTGATATTTCGATGCCGAGGCGCCCGATCCGCCCCTCTCCGCTCGCTCAGGTTTGCGATTGATCCGAGTATCTGGCCACGGTGTCCCGCGCGCCGGATCCGGCGCGGCGGAATACGGACCGCGCACACGTGCCTCATGCACGCCCAAGCTTCTCTGCCCCGCCGCCTAGGGCCGGCCCCTGTGTCGGATCGATGTACTCCGGCACGTCTGCAACCAACGTGTTGGTGGTCAGCACCAGCGTGGCCACGGAAGCCGCGTTTCGAAGGGCGGTGTATGTCACTCGGACCGGGTCGACGATGCCAGCCGAGACCATGTCGAGGAACTTGCCGTTGGCAGCGTCGAAGCCGACACCCGCCGGCGCGCGCTGCAAGTCGGCCACGACCTTTTCCGAATCATGCCCCGCGTTTCGGGCAATGAACGCGGCGGGACGGGATAGCGTCTCGCGCACCAGCTTGATTCCTTCGCCCAGGTCGCCATTGACGTTGCCGAGCGTGCGAGCAACCACCGGCGCGCACTGCGCCAACGCCGTGCCGCCTCCCGGCACGATGCCCTCTTCGGCTGCCGCACGCGCCGCGCTGAGTGCATCGTCGATCAACTGGATCGTCCGCTTCTGTTCCACTGGCGTGACACCCCCGGCGAAAATCACGGCTGTCCCACCTGAGAGCTTTGCGAGCCGCTCCTTGAGCTTGTCTTGCTCGATATTAGGTGGTGCCAGGTCGTATTGTTTGGCCACCTGCTGGCGCCGCGCCGCGATCGCCGCATCGTCGCCACCGCCACGAATGATCACCGTTTCGCGCGCGCTGGCCCGAACCTGCCGCGCAGTACCGAGATCGGCAAGGTTCGCCTCTTCCAGCCTGCCTCCAAGCTCGCGGGCGATCACGCGTCCGCCGGTCATGATGGCAAGATCGTCCATCATCGCCTTGCGCCAGTGGCCATAGTCGGGCGGATTGACCACCAGTACCTTGCCGCGGTTGCTATCGCCAAGCAGTGTGACGACGACTTCGGGCGCAATCTCCTCAGCGACTATCACCAGCGGCCGCCCGGTCGTGGCAACCGACGTACGCACCGCGGACAGCTCGCTCGGCGATTTGATCTTCAGGTCGGTCAGAAGGATGTAGGGCTGATCCAGCACCACTTCCATCTTCGCGACGTCCGTCACCATGTGATGGGAAATGTAGCCGCGGTCGAACGACATGCCTTCAACGACCTCGAGCGTCGTGCTGGTCGTCAACCCGTACTCGGAACTGATGATGCCGTCCTTGCCGACGCGCTCCACTGCCTCGGCGATTAATCCACCAAGATGGGCGTCGGTCGACGCAATCGTCGCCACCGCTTGCAGCGTTTTGCGATCCGATACGGTGATTGCCGAACTCTTCAGGGTCTCGACAACGACCTCGACGGCCCGGTCAATACCTTTACAGAGATCCACGGCCTTGGCGCCGCGTTCCAGGGCCGCAACGCCTCCTTGAATGAGACCGTTCGCGAGCACCATCGCGGTCGTCGTTCCATCGCCCGCGACTTCGTTGGTCTGCTTCGAGACCTCGCGCACCACCTGCGCGCCCATGTTCTCGAAACGATCCGGCAATTCGATTTCCGAGGCGATTGTAACGCCATCTCGTGACACGATAGGCGTACCGATCGGCCTGTCGACCATCGCGTTCATGCCCTTCGGACCGAGCGTCGATTCGATTGCAGCGGCAAGCTTCTGGACTCCGCGCGCAAGAGCGCGACGGGCTTCTACGTCATGCAGCAGAACTTTTGGCATCGCGTTTCACTCCCCACGTGGTCTGTTGTTTGTCAGGTCGGGCGGACTTGCTGACCGCTCCTTTTTCGGCACTCGCAGACGCGCCTCACGCGGGCGCGACGGTACGTTGTTCGGTAGCCCCATGCAGCCCGATGGTCCGCGCGGAACAACCACTGCCACAAGCCCCGCATGCAGATGTCCGTTCCGTACTGCTCCCGCCGAGCTCGCGATAACGGGCAGCAAGAAGACCCCTGCATAGTGAGCTGTTGAACTCCATATTGATCCGCACCCCCCGCAGCCGCTGCAGATACGGGGGCAGCTCGTGACGTCTGATGGTGTCGCCCTCGTAAGTGACGAAAGCGCGATCGTCGGGGAGATGAGCGAGGTGCCGTTGAAGCAGAAGCTCACGATAACGCAGTTTCTGACGCGAAACGTCTCCCGGCCCGAAGTCGACCCCATCGTAGGTGCCCATGGTCATCCGGCAGATCGCCGGATCCTCGTAACCCAGGCCGCGCAACGCCAGGATCATGAACTCCTGTCGCCGCTCGAACGCCTTCCGGCGAAACTTCTCGCGCAAGTCGTCAAGAGAGCCTCCAGGTGCAAACTCCTTGAGCGCGTCGGCGAATGACTTCCCCTCGCTGACGCCCTGGTTGATCTCCTGAGCGACCATGTGATCCCGGAGCTGCGGTCGCGCATGACGTACCCACGGCAGCGCTGACACCGCCTGACGCATGTCGTCGGCCATGAGGAATGCGAAGTTCGCCGAACACCAGTAGGTCGGCAAGCGAAAAACGATGTCGACTCCGCCATCGTCATGCACGGTGATGAGTTCGACGAACCCAAGGTCGGTCACGGACTCGTCTAGCTCGGGATCCGTGACCGTTGCGAGGCGTGCCCACACCTCGCTGGTCTTTCGGTCACGATATTGGAGGACCTCGCCCATCCTCATCACTCCGCTGCGACCGCGTGAGCTTTTTTCGCAAGCTTCGCCTTCTGTGCTTCGACGTCGACGCCATAAAGGCGCGCGGCGTTAAGACCCAGAATCTTCTTCTTGGCCTGCGGGGTGAGATCGACGCCGTGCTCCTGCTTCAGATCCTCGGGCAGCTCGAAGTTCCAGAACTTTTCGACCAGCCAACGGGGCGTCCAGATGGCGTAGTCACTGCCGAAAAGAAGCTTGTCTTCGCCGACCCAGAACAAGAGTTCGGAGATCACTTCGGCGAAATACCGCGGGCGGCCGTGAATGAACGGCAGCGCCACCGCCAGGCCACCATAGACGTTGGTCTCCTGCACCGCGATCCAACAGAAATCGTCAAGCCGCGGCAAGCCGCAATGCTCGATGATGAAATTCAGCCCCTGGAAGTCGGTGGCTGCGTGATCGACGTCGTGGACATCGAACGCATCCTTGTCCAGCGGGATGATCGTCGGCCCTTTGTGGACATGAATGTTCTTGATACCGAGCTTTTCGCAGAGCTCGAAGCAGCGATAGGCGTTGGGATCGGTGAGCTTCCAGCCCCGCGAATCGCCCTTCCACTCCGCCGTATAGAGCTTGACGCCCTTGATGCCGAACGTCTCCTTCATGTAATGGATGTACTCGAGCGCACGCTCTCCGTCCCGCGGATCAAACGCGCCATTGACGATGAAGCGATCCTTGTACTTCTTCGCCATCTCGGCGTTGCGGTCGATGGTGTTGAACCCGTTCTTGTAGAATTCCGTCAGGTAGGTCGACTGTACGATGGCCATATCGTTCGGGCCATCGACGAACAGGTCGCGATACATCTGCTCGGCGCTGTATTTCTCGAACTGCTCCTTCGGCCAGAGCTTGTCCTTCGGACTGAGCGAGGTGTGATAGGCGTAGAAGCAATCAATGAATTGCTTGCCGTGAATGTTGAGCTGGTTCGCCGGGCTGCCGTCCCAGAAATGGGTGTGACCGTCGATGACGAACACGTCCTCGCCAGAAGGGGTTATGAACATGATAGTCTCCAAAGTTTATAGGTGCTTTTTCATCGATGTCGGAAACGACCGACCGCGCGAGAAAGTGGTGGAGCTGCAATCTGGGTGGATGCAGCCCCACCCAGTCTCGGGAGAAACGGTTACTCGATGTATTCGAACACCTCGTCCATGTTGCCGAACAGGGTCACCGTATTGTCGTCGATGCGAACCATTCGGCCGTAATGCGTTGAGGTGTTCACTTCGAAGATCTCGGCTGTCATTTCCTTCCCGAGAATCTCGCTGATTTCGTCCATCTTGAAGATCAGCTTGCCCTCTCCGTCGATGCGGATCAGGGCTGGCTGATAGGTCACGGTCACGTTCGGCTTCTTGCCCATGAACTCGGCGATGGCACGCGCCTCCACGCTGTCGTTCATCGTGACGCCGCACTGATGGGAAATCGTTTGTTCGAAACGAAGGTCTCCCATCTTCTGGAAGATGTTCTGGTTGGTCGCAGCTCTGGAAGCAACGGACATTGCAATTTACTCCTTGGGAAGGGTGAGGCCGAGTTCGCCGAGAATCTTCTTGATGCGTTCGACGGACTGCGCGCGGGCGTCGGCGTACTGCACCGGCTTCGAATGCGGCTGCGACCAGATCGGCTGCAGGCCCGCGGCCGCCTTGTTGGCAAGCGCCACATGCTTGTTCACCCAGCCCTGGAACAGCTTCTTGTTGTGGGCGGCATGCTGATTGTCGGTGACGAGCAGATGCATCAGGTCGATCGTATTCGCGAGGTTGCGCTCGTAGTCGGCTTCAGCCGCCGAGATGACGGGCGGCGTGATGAAGTCCCCATTCGATGAGGCCACCTGCATCAAGAAGCCACTACGGAACAGTTCGCCGACGAGCGGCTCGAACACGATATTGGTGGCAAAATACTGCTCAAGGTAATCGGCCGAGCCCATGATCGACTCGATCGCTTCCCGAGTGCCTTGCCAACCCTTGTCCTCGAGCCAGGTGTGCTTGCCGGCTGCGTCGTCGAAGCTCGGAATATCCATTCCGATTTCGGCCAGATAGAGTGTGATATCCTGGGCGAGGCGGAGCTTGTAGGACGAGTTGGTCAGCGTCGCGTTGTTGATCATCTGGGTGTAGCCGTAACGCTGAGCTTGCATCAGCGAAGTGCCGAGCCCGAACTCGACATGCTTCCACGCACCGAGATGATTCTGCAGGATCTTGATCCACGCCTTGTCGAAGGACTTCGGCGCGCCGGACTTGCGGCCGTTGGCGATCACCGCTTGAACCATCGCCTCGATCTTGGACTGCCGCTGGTAATGGGTCCGTTCCCACTCCTGGTCCGGAGCACGGAAGGCATGCCAATTCGAGCTCAGCGCCGCCGTGTTGTCCTTGGTGTAGGCACCCTTCCCGTTCGAGAACGAGATGATCCAGTCCTGCAACAGGTAGCGCTCCGGATCGGGCTGAACGTCGACAGTCACGTCCTCGTAATGCGTCGCTCGCTTGCTGCGCGGCTCGAAGTACCGATATTTGCGGCTGTCCGAGTCCGGAAACACCGCAGCGCCTGCTGCACCGGAGCCCGCTGAAACGCTTGGAACGGCAGTCATAGTCTTTCTCCTCCCATTGGTGGCTTTACACTTGCTGGATCGACACGCGGAAAATCTCGATTAAAGTTTCAGTTATTGGCTGGTGTGAACTTGTCGAAGAAGACGCGATCAGACTCGACATCGTTCATCTGCAGCACCGGCGTGAGCGCCTCGATCATGGGCGATGGACCGCAGGCATAGACGTCGACGTCTTCGCCATATCCGGAAGTGCGCAGGTGAGCTCCGACCGCCTCGTGCACGAAACCCTTTTCTCCATGCCAGGTTGCGTCGTCGACAGCGTGGGAGAGCACCGGGACGAACGTAAACTCCGGATGCTTCGAGGACAGTTCCTTGAATCGATCGAGATAGAAAAGATCGTTTTGCGTACGGGCCCCGTAGAAGAAATACACGGGACGCACTTCGCCTGAGCGAATGTGATCATGCAGGATCGACCACAGCGGCGACATTCCCGATCCTCCGCCGACCAGGATCATGGCTCCGGTTTTGTTTTCTCGCCGGAAGCAGGTCCCGTAGGGTCCCTTGATCCCGACCTCGGTTCCGACGGCGAGGTCTCCGTCAAGTCGGGAGGAGAAGCGTCCGTTCGGGTACTTTTTGATGATGAATGCGAGTTTTTGGCTTTCGCCCGGCGAATTTGCCATGGAAAACGAGCGCGTAATCGTCTCTGCCCCCGGGAGCGTGATGTCGACATATTGACCCGCCCAGAACTTCAGAGGTTGCTCCAGCGAGATTTCGAGCCGCCGAATGTCGTGGGTCAGCGCGGAGATGCTCGTGACTGTGCCCGTGAAGTCCTTGACGGGGATCGACTTCGACAGCACCTCCTCGTCGTAGTTGAGGAGCTCCACTTCAAGATCCGAATAGGCCAGCGTCCTGCACAGCAGGATGTAGTCCTGGCTGCGCTCTATCTCGTTGAGGGCGAACGTCGAGTATTTCTTCAGCTCCACATCGCCGCCGGTAAGCACGCACTTGCATGCTGAGCATTGGCCTTCCTTGCAACCATGCGGCAGTGCGATGCCCTGGCGGAAAGCGGCGTCGAGAACGGTTTCGTTCTCTTCGACCTCGAATTCTATGCCTACGGGGTGCAGGCGAACGACATTAGCGGGCGCGCCCATAGGGGCCTCCTCAAACCAAGGCTTGCGAATCTTCCGGTGATTGGCAGGGAAGGAGCCAGCGGAGCCGGCTCCTTCTCCCACGCTTAGTTGCAGGGATTGATGGTGAATCCCTTGCGATAGTCGGCGAGATGCGTCTCTCGGTCGGCCGGGCTCATCTCCCGCAGGGTGAGCAGCGGGCTCTTGAGAATGTGGCCGCGGACATCGTCGAGCGTCCACATTTCCTTCTCGTCGAAGCGCAGGTGCGGCTGGGCGACCAGGGTCTTGCCGTCGGTACGCACGAAGCCCAGATCCTTGATGGCGTCGGCGATATCCACGTTGTGATAGACGCTTTCCCACTCGCGACGGCCGCTGAACCGTCCCATCGCCGGGGTCGGACGCCCCTCATATTCGCCGGCGAAAGCTTCAACCGCCGTCCAGCGATCGATCTCATGGGCGAACGTGTAGAGCTTGCCGTCGATCTCATCCGTGACGATATCCTCACGGATCAGGCAAGGCACCAGGCACGACCAGCAACGATGCGGATAGACATAGCCGACATCGCTGTTGAAGAGGATGTTGGTCTGGCCGCGATGCGATAGCTTCTCGTACCACTTCCAGAACTCGCCGAACTGAGCATACCAACCCGGGTACTTGTGCTCGAACCACTCGAAGTCCTTGTCGGTCTGGGCCTCGATGCGCCAGAAGTTCGCTGACCAGCCGACCGCAAAGAACTGCGCGACCTTGTGGACGTAGTGCTTCTCGGTCAGCCGTTTCCACGCGGTCTGAACGTCGTCATGATGGATCTTGATGCCGTACTTCTCGAGCGGCAGCATGTAGGTCCGATAATAGTCCTCGAAGATCCAGCGGTGCCACATCTCCGCGTAGGACTCCTTGGTCTTGTCGCGGTTGGTGGTGCCGTACTCGATGAAGGTGCCAATGGCGGCATCCACGATGGCGTGGTTCTGCCAGAACGCGTAGCGCATGTCGCGCTCGAGCAGAAGATGGTTCTCGGGCTCCTTCAGCATCGACATCAGCATCGAGTGGCCGTTGCCGATGTGGCGGCTCTCGTCCGACTGAACCGAGAGGAAAACCGTCGGCAGCGCATAGTCGCCGTTGCGGGCCGCTTCCGATGGCATGGCCACGAACAGCGTGTTCGTGAACGCGGTCTCGGCGACCACGGTCAAGTAAACGTTCGCCGACGTGATCGCGTCGCCGGTGATGAATCCTTCACCGAACTGGCGGCCGATGGTGGTGGCGTAGCATTTCCCGAACGCCTCCTCCGTGATGTCGAACCCGGCCGGGTCGATGTAGTTCTCCATGTACCATTTCTTCAGGTTCATCTGGATTGTCGAGTGGCGGAACTCGTCAACCATCTGCATTGTGAAGCCGGTGCGCAGATCTTCACCCGGGGCAAGGCGCCCGACCATGGCCATGGACCGCGCAGCGGAGATCTCAGGGAACGGGATGATCGCCAGGAAGAGCTTCATCCACTCGACCCAGCGCGGCTCGACGTTGCGGAACATGTCGCCGCGCAAAGCAGCATCGAGCGCGCCGTACACGCGGTTGTCCTTTTCTTCCTGCATCGGGAAGTAGGAGCGAAGGACTTGCTTCATCGGATCCTTCGGCGCCTTCGTGATTTTGTAGTCCGTGGGGAAGGTCATCGCTTCCTGCACGTAGGACGGATTCCACCCGAGATCCGCAATCTTCTTTGCAGCTTCGCCGACGGAAATGCCGCGCTGAGCGGTGATCTTGTTGAGTGTTAAAGTTCCAGACATCTAGTCTATCCTCCTGATCGGGTCAGAGACCACTTCGATATTCCGCCTGCCCAGGACCTCGACGGGCCGGGCAGTGCTTACCCGTGCGTTACGGGCCACCTCGCGGCCGTTCGCACGACCGGACGTTTGATATCGGCAAGGGTCATAGGATGACTGTGGAGCCCTCCAGCGATGATCAGGGACGATCTTCGGACCCAGCGGCCCCCGATCGCAATTGTCCCATCCCGCATGAAAGCGCGCCTTCAGCTGAGCATCCCCTTCCCTCGTTCTTTTCGCGGCTCGCCCCAGACGGAGCAGTCGGCGTTGTTGTGCCAAGAGCTTTGCAATGGGCGTGCCAGCGCGTCTTTGGGGGCCCGCCGAGTAATTTCTGATTGAGTAAGTGGGGAAATGAGCGAACGCCGAGGGGCCACAATGCCTGGGTCGCGACTAACTGAGATGCAATTTGCGACACGAATTGCAAAATGAGAATCTCAGTGACGCGTATGGGCGCCTATTTTGCACCGCAATGTTTGCGCCGCAATATCGATCGGTCGCCTGGATGCCGAAATTACTTTGTTCGCTGTTGATCGATGGCGCATTGAGAGGACCAGAGACAGACTTTTTAAAGGTCCTCTCTCATCCGGCCAGCAAGCACTTGTCGGCGATAGGTGCAGATCGAAACCGGTCCTGACTTTTCGACAGCACATCCCTGGATCACCAGCAGACTACATGTTGGATGACGCGCTCTTGACCTGGTGCATCTCATCGAGATTGAAACGACGGCGTGGCAGCGCTTCTCCTACGGGGGCCAATGGTTCGGCGCTCCTCTAGATTGATCACTTGGCCGCACTTTGCAATCGGCGTTCTTTCGCTCATGCCGGCGGCCGCGCGTTGCGAGCTGGTTCCTTGTTCGCCCGCTCGAACTAGCGATAGTCTTCCACGCCGGCTGAGTGCGTTGATTGCCCAACTCTCGACATCCAGCGGCCGGAATAGAGGGCGTAACAATCATGATCGCAAAAGGGCAATCCGGTACTGAATTCTTTCAGATAGCTTGCATGTATTGGCTCACAGCAAAGCATGCAGAACGTTTTTGGACATGGCGTCCTGCCGTTCACCAGAATGAACCTCATGTGGCGCGTCCCAATGCGAAGCATTACAATGCCACTATGTCATCGTTGAACACCTAAGCGGCTCGCAACCAGCGGAGCCATCTATGGTCGGCCTCCCTGCGCACTCTGAACCGGGCGACGCACTTCCTGGAGCAGAGCGCCGTGCGCCAGCAGTAGTAACGAATAAGCCCAAACTTTCCGCCGCAGACGGCGCAGCAACCCGCTGAACCGTGGTGAGGATTCTTGGAGCTCTTGCCCATTCTGGCCTCCTGTCGATATCGCGCGAATAATTCTCCGAGCTTCCACATAGCACCGCGACCACACGCGAAGTGCGGCGTCAGCGATGGCGTTGGCTTGCAATGTCTCGCGGCGGATACGGACGCCAGGCGCAAGAGTTTGCCTCTGAAGTGCGCCTCAAGGCGAAGCGGCTCGTTCTTGGCCGTATCGGTGTGCTTCGCCGGCGAGTACCTGCAAGGAGGTGTGCAACGGCCGTGCCAGATCGTTCGAGGGCTTCTTTCGGATCGTCTTCTGAGCAGCAGAAGACAGAGCTGGGCGACATTGGATGATTGCGGGTGTCGCCCTGAGACCGGTCGCGTTGCAGATTGCGACGACGACGCAAAATGAGACTTTGTGCGAACCGCGCGGGGTACCCGTCCAGCACTCGCAGCGTTTGCGCCGCAACATGAGCAGTCTGTGTGCGGTCACCTGGACAGACGGAGGGCCGTCAAATCCACCGCGAGAAGTGCATTCTCGCGATGGATGACGTGGTTCTGAATCAAGGAATTAAAACAGCGCGTCCATGAATCTTGCCGGCGTTGAGATCGTGCAACGCCTTGTTCGCATCCGCCAGGCGATACTCGGCGGTGGCGAGTTCAACCAAACCTCGATCCGCGAGGGCCATCAACTCCGTTAGCTCGGCCCATGTGCCGACCAGATTTCCGATGATGTTTTTCTCGGTAATCACCATGTCGACGGTCGGAACACGGATGTCCTCACCATAGCCAACGACGTAATAGCTGCCCATCGGACGGGTCATCGCCAGGCCTTTGGATGTCGTGCCCTTCTCGCCGACGAAATCGATCACCGCTTCCGCGCCGTTTCCGGCAGTCAGAGCCAGCAATGCTGCCACTTCGTTGCCGTCAGCTTTCACCAGATGATCGGCGCCGGACTTTTCGGCCAATTTCAGCGACGCTTCGGACTTGTCGACCACGATAACGTCGGCAGCACACATTGCCTTGAGGCATTGGATTCCGATGTGGCCTAACCCACCCGCTCCGATAACGACGCAGAATTCGCCTGGCAAAAGGTGACGCGTGGCCTTCTTGATTGCGCGATAGGCCGTAAGGCCCGCATCCGCGTAGGGCGCTACATCCTTCGGAGCAAGTGTCCGCGGCAGCGGCACGATATTTCGTTCCGAGGTGCATAAGAATTCTGCGTAGCCGCCGTTGCAATCGAGACCCGGAAACGTGCCGGGACCGTGCATGTCGAAGCCACGGCGACAGGCGAGACACGTGCCGCCGGTGATCTTCGGATGAACGATAACCGGGTCACCTTTCTTCAGGCCCTCAACTTCCTTGCCAACCTCTTCGATCCAGCCCGCATTTTCGTGTCCCATGATGATGGGTAGCAGTTTATCGCCGGTTGGATCCATATGCGGTTTCCAGACGCCTTCAATAATATGAAGGTCAGTCCTACATACGCCAGCGCCGCCGATACGGACGATGACGTCCGTCGATTTGGTTAGCTTGGGATCCGGCACTTTTTCCTCGCTGACCCACCGATCGTTGGACAGCTTTTCGTCATACGCTCTCAATACTTGGGCTCTCATGTTGTCCTCCGTCTGCCCGGCGAACTTCGCGCTCGCCATCGCCGAGGCGGCTCAGCATTTTTCGTGCCAGTGAATTTGTTATTGCAGCGCAAACGACCGTTCCAACAATCGGCAAGCCGCGCGTCGATGTAGCAGCTTGGCGCGTGGTCCAGATCTCCGAACGGCCGAAGATTTCGGAACAAGCTCTGCCCGGGTATCGGGTCGTCCCTTCCCTGTCCTACCCCCAAACAACCCAGGAGTGCTCTCTGGTCTGCTTGCGCACCAGGAGCTGCCGTAGTTGGAGTGGGTTGGAGTGTCATCCGTAGCTTGTCACCGTAGCTACAAACGAACTCCCTCTCCACACCGCTTAAGAAGTTGATTCAAAACAATCACTTAGATTTCGCGGTTTGGAGGAGCCCCGTTCCGTCGTTTTCATCGACGGCGCAAGCGCCATCTTTCCTCGTGCCGTGGCCGGAGCGATGCCGTGCTTGTGCAAGATCAGGTTGCAAATCGTGTCTCCGCCGTCATTGTCGTCGGCCTTATCTGCGACCGCTCTACTGATCGCAAAAACAACGCCTTGTGTTGTGCCGAATCCGAGCGATAAGCCGATGGCGGCGCCTATCGCTGCACCTACAGGGCCTCCGATTCCAAGACCTGCGCCCTCATAGAAGCGACAGACGTTACCATTCCGTGTCTTCGTGCGCCTCCATGATCGGGATATCGCTAGGCGGAGCGGTTACTTCAAACGAAGCACCTTGTCGCGAGCGGTGATGCAAGAGGGATCTGACGGTCCTGCCACCTAATTCTCGAACCCAGGAAACGCCAAACCAAGCCAGCGACGCGACCTGTACGGCAACGCTCAACCCGAAGGCAACTTGGTAGGCTATCAGTGGATAGTGCCCATCTTGAACGGGCCATTGCTCGAGTATGAGTCCAGTTCCACACTGAACCGCGAAGGCCCACCCGAAATGCAAGACGTTTAGGCTTCCATTGGCGCGAGCCGCGAGCTCGGCTGGAAAGTATTCTGCAATTGTCGCGTAGCTAAGGACAGTGGCGGCGCCAACAACGGCAACCACTGACCATGGCAACATCGACGGGAGCGGTAGACGCAGGATCAGCGTGAGCTCAGCCAAGATGAACAGTAACGCCATCACTGCGAGCAGCGTTTCCGAACCGATACCACGTCTTCGCAACCGGTCGGCAATCGTGCCCAGCAGCAAGGCGCCGGCGCATACGCCAATCGCCGTGACGAACAATTGGGTCACCAAGGTTTCGCGGTTCAGTCCCTCGACATCCCTGAGCCAGGGCGCGGCCCACAATGCCTGCAACGACCAAGCCGACCCAACGCAGCTCGCCGAAAGAGGTGCAATTCGCCAGAAACGGCGATCCGTAAAGATCGCTTCCAGCCGAAGTCCGGCCGGTCGCGCTTGCTGTGCAATCTTGCTTTCCGGGACCGCTAGAAAGATCAGAAGGGCGGCTGCGAGCGTTGTGATCGCCAAAACCTCGAATATTCCGCGCCAACCCGTCGAGTTCAGCAACCATTCGGCAGGTCGGGTTGCCGTCACCGCACCCAAAGCACCCAGCATAATCATGTAGCCGTTCATCAGCGCGACCCGTTCTCTGGGAAACCAGAGGACGATCGCCTTCAGCCCAGCCATCAATGCGGCCGCGACGCCGAGCCCAATCATTGCGCGGGCGAGCAAGAGCGACAGGAATCCGGTCGAGGCACCGAACAGAGCGGCCCCTAGGGCCGCGGCCAGCATCAACGCGCTCTGGACCCGGCGCGGACCAAAACGATCCAACAAGACTCCGATAGGAATCTGCGCGGCCCCGAAGATCAGGAAATACACTGATGTTAGCAGCCCGAGACTACCGGCATTCAGACCAAGGTCCACCGATAGTGGTTCAGAGATCAGCGTATTGATCGTTCGGAACAGAAAGGAGAGATAGTAGCCTGCCGCAAACGGCAGAAAAACGCCGAGTATCAACCGCGATATTGGAAGTCGCCCCGCGGCACTTGCCTCGGGGATTGTGGGTGCGGCAGATGGGACGAGCGGGACCTGGCTTGCCCTCCTTCCAGCCGACTCAGTCGAGTCTGCAGAACGCGTTTGGTAAATTTCGAAAGTTGCGGTTGCTGCCGTCCTCCTGGACGGCAGCCGTCTGCTTGGATTCCACGTCTGGAGCGGCGTCCTGGAGGATATCGGCCTGATCTTCTGAACGACCGGACACGGTTTCCCCATCGCGCTCAGGCGGAGGGACGTCGCGCTCGGTCATACTGAGACTGGCGATCGTCTCCCGCATCAGCGGCCGGCCCGAGCGCACACGCCGATCAACCTGCTCGGCCAGGGCCTTGAACCGCCGATAGCCCAGCACACACGCGTCGCCCTGTTGCGAAGGCGGCATCGGCGGCGTCACCGTGACGTGATAGCGGACGTGCAACGCGACCGTCTCGGCGATGATCGCAAGTTCGCTCTCCAGGCGTTCAATCTGATCGCCGATCCGATGGAAGGCTTCGTGCACCATTACTTCCACCTGCGGAGCCTGATTCAGGAAACGTTCGAGAGCGGCCTGTACGACCGTGCTCTTGCCGGCGCCCAGCCGGCCGGTTGCAGCTTCCAACCGTTCGAAAACCGTCTCAGAGAGCTGAACGCTGAGCTTTCTGGTTCGAGGCGGGATCGGCGAAGTGTTCGCCTCTGTTTGATCCAAACTCAGGCTGACCTGTCCGTCGCGTTCGACTTCGACCGTCATGATCTCCCCTCCTCGTGCAACTAGATCGATCGGTGCAGCTCGCGCTCGCAATCAGCGAGGCGAGATCCGATCGAACGAATGAGCCGTCTTCGAGGGCTGCAGGGTCACAGAAGGAGAAGTTCCGTTATTGCTTCAACCGCACAGGCATCGATGTCGCAATCTGGCGTAGGATAAGAAAGAAGCGGCGGGCGCTCAGGCCGGATCAGGTTTGTCGCTCGAGCGAACACGCGGCTCGACGTCCAAGGTGATTTCCTGCGCTAAGCTCTGGCCTCGTGCGAGCCGCCGACCCAACGCTTCAATGAACCCTTCATAGCGCTCGCGCCCCTTGGCCTGTGCAGCAGGTTGTGCGGTATCCGGCAGGGGTGGGGTCGCCGTCAGCCAGAAGCGAACGAACAACGCCAGCGCTTCATTCGAGATCGTCACGTGACGCTCGAGGCGCTCGACCTGGCGCGTCAGCCGGTCCAATCGCCGGCCGAGGGCCGCTTCCATGCGCTCGGAGCCATCCGGAGACAGGAATGATGACAGCGCCGATTCGACGACGAGGGCCTGTGGCACTCGCTTCCGGTTCGCGTAGTCCGCTAACTGGCTGGCAAGATCGGGGGGCAGGCGAAATGTATGTTTGCTCCGCATCGCCTCACCTTAGAGATCAAGGCCATCATCAGGATCCATCGCCGCCTGACGGGCGACGCCGGCGGCTGCGTGACGTAATTCGCTTGCGCGCTGGATGTCATCATCGGAATCCTCGTCGGTGAACTCGAACTCAGCTTTCACGGCAGTCCGATCTGGCGCCACGTCTTCGTGCTCGGGAAGCTCCGGCTCTCGCCTGATGCCGCCATTGGCCGGATCGTCCGCGGACTTGCCGTCCTTGCCGTGAGCAAGTGGCATCTGACCGCCGCGCGAGTTGCCCGGCAGGGGCAGCTTGCTCCAGTCGTCGTCGGGCGATCGGACGAGGTTCTCAACAGTCCCGGATAGAGCCGGTGCAAGCACTCGCCCGCGGAATTGTGGGTCTTCGTAATAGCGCGCCTTCTTCGCACAAATCGGTGGACACCCCGAGACCAGGATCAACTCGTCGTCCGGTGGTAGCTGCATCACCTCGCCGGGCGTCAGAAGCGGACGTGCTGTCTCCTGCCGCGACACCATGAGATGACCGAGCCACGGGCTCAACCTATGGCCGGCATAGTTCTTCATGGCGCGCAATTCGGTCGCTGTTCCCAGCGCCTCCGACACGCGCCGGGCGGTACGTTCGTCGTTGCTGGCGAAGGACACCCGGACGTGGCAGTTGTCGAGGATCGAATTGTTCGGGCCATAGGCCTTCTCGATTTGATTCAGGGACTGGGCGATCAAGAAACTCTTGAGCCCGTAGCCAGCCATGAACGCGAGCGCTGACTCGAAGAAATCCAGCCTGCCGAGAGCCGGAAACTCGTCGAGCATCAACAGCAGACGATGCCGACGTCCCATCGCGTTCAAATCCTCCGTCAAGCGGCGGCCGATCTGGTTGAGGATCAGCCGCACGAGTGGCTTGGTCCGGCTGATGTCGGATGGCGGTACGACGAGGTAAAGGGTAGTCGCCTGGTCTGCCTCCACCAGGTCGCGGATCCGCCAGTCGCTGTGGCGCGTTACCTGCGCCACAACTGGATCACGGTAGAGCCCAAGGAACGACATCGCAGTTGAAAGCACGCCAGAGCGTTCGTTGTCGCTTTTGTTCAGAAGCTCTCGCGCCGCAGAGGCGATAACCGGGTGAACGCCGGCATCGCCAAGATGAGTCGTCGACATCATCGCGCGCAAGGTCGCCTCGATCGGACGCTTGGGATCCGACAGGAATTTTGCGACACCCGCTAAGGTCTTGTCTGGCTCGGCATAAAGGACGTGCAGGATCGCGCCTACCAGCAGGGAATGACTGGTCTTCTCCCAATGGTTGCGCCGTTCCAAGGCACCTTCCGGATCGACCAACACGTCGGCAATGTTCTGGACGTCCCGAACTTCCCACTCCCCGCGGCGTACCTCCAGGAGAGGGTTATAGGCTGCCGAGTTGCGGTTGGTCGGATCGAACAGCACGACCTTTCCATGGCGGGCGCGGAAACCTGATGTCAGATGCCAGTTCTCGCCCTTGATGTCATGGACGATGCAACTGCCCGGCCACGTCAGAAGCGTCGGCACCACGAGACCGACGCCCTTGCCCGATCGCGTGGGCGCGAAGCAGAGCACGTGCTCGGGGCCATCGTGTCGAAGGTAGTAGCGATCAAAACGACCGAGCACGACACCGTCCGGCCCCAGGAGCTGCGCGCCGCGAATTTCATTCTGCATTGCCCATCGGGCAGAGCCATAGGTGGCCGCGGTCTGTGCCTCCTGCGCTCGCCAGATCGACATTCCGAAGGCGACCATGATCGAGATCACCCCGCCGGACGCCGCGATGCAGGCCCCCTCGACGAAGATCTTGGGAGCATAGGCATCGTATGCGTACCACCACCAGAAGAAGGCGGGCGGAAGGTAGATGGGCATGCCGAGCTCAAACCAGGGGGGCCCGAGTCGCGGCTGGAATCCCAGCCTCCAGGCAACCCATTGCGTCGCTGCCCACGTGGTGATGAGCACGATGGCAAGGACGAGCGTGATCTGGCCCCAAAGCACTTTGGTTGTCGACATAGCAGAGATGCAGCAGGCTACCCGCGCGACATCAAGGACAAGACGACCCAAGGGTGCGTTGTGCGGTCCCTGCGCAGAAATCGGACAGAGTATCCGGGCGATGGCGCTAGAGGCCCAGTCCGCGTTTACGACCAAAATCCCAATCGACCCTGCCGCCTGGCATCATGACGCCTGTCACCTGCTTTCCGAGATGCTGCTCCAAAGCCGGCCGCCATGGCACGAGCTGGAAACCGAGGCCATCATCGATCAGGGCAAAGCGGCCCGAGGCAAGGGTCACCCGCTGTCTGTACACGCCTACAACATGATCGCCCTCAGCAGCCAAGCGGTGGTCAAGCCCCGTTTCAGCGGCAAGCTTGGCGGTCGCGTCCTGCAGTTCTCGACGCCGCAATGTCGCGAGCAAGTCGCGTGCGAACAGCACGCGCTGCCCCTGCCGGCGGGCCTGGCCCTGCTCGATGAGGTGATCGACGCGGGCCTCCATCGCCTCCCGCACCTCGGCTCCGAAGCCGCCGTGGCTGAGCGGCGGATCCTTGGCGAGGAGTTGGCGATCGAGCCAAGTGCTGCCCTTCGCGGTGACCTGTTCGTCGATGGTCAGGTCCGACCGGATGGCGAGCGACACGCGCCGGCGCCCGTTCGCATCATCGTAGGCGCGTGCCTCGACGATGGCGCCAGCCGGCGCATCGCCGGTCATCTCGATATCGCCGAAGCGTAGGTGGTGCATACGACCATCGATACCGGCGACGATCGCATAAGCGGTCCCTTTGAGCTCATCGTCGAGACCGCGTTGGACGAATCGGCCGAGCACTGGATCCGTGGGCTCCTCGCCGTGCAGGGCAAAAGTGCTGATGTCCGGCTCGCGACCAGCCCCGCTTAAGGCCTGGTGCATCGTCTTGATGATGTCACCGCGCATGCCGATCTGGCGAAGCGCCTGGTCAAGGCCAGGCTTCAAGGTCCAACAGGCGGGGCCTGCGGGCTCTGCCAAGCCAAGGCGCTCCAGCTTGGCGGCCCTGCCAAGCAGCAGGCTGCGCAGGTCGGTATCCTGGATATCCAGGCCCGGCCTGAGATCTGCCACTCCCCCATTCGCGTCGGAGATGTCCCGCAGCGCACGGTCGAGGCTGGTCCAGCGCTCCGCATCGACCTCCCGCTCAAGGCTTGCGCGAATCTCGTCCTCGCTGCGCAGCCCCAGCTCAAGCGTAACTCGGTCCGCTGCCCGATCACGAAGGCCGCGGCTGACGTACTCGCGGCTGATCACGAGGTCCTGACCGTCATCAGCACGCCCACGGATGAGGATGTGGACATGCGGGTTGTCCGTATTCCAATGATCGACCGCGATCCAGTCGAGCCTGGTTCCGAGATCCTTCTCAACGTCACGCATCAGCGCGCGCGTGAATGTCTTGAGGTCCCCCAGCGCGGCGCCGTCCTCGGGCGAGACGATGAACCGGAAGTGATGACGATCCTCTTCACAGCGTGCGGCGAAGGCTCGCTCGTCCGCCGCATCAGAAGTCTGGTCAAACATGCCCGCGGCTTCGCCCTCACGCGTTACGCCATCACGCTTGAGATAGGCCATGTGCTTGGGCAGGGGTGCCGACCGAAAACGCGAGCCCTTGTGACGCACAACGCGTGCCTTCGTCACGACCCGCCGGGCATTCGAGCGCAGGCGGATCGAGACTGCCGCGCGACGGCCGCGCCCGAAGTGGGAACGACTGTGGGCCGGGCTTGACCGGAAACTGTTGCCGACGTGACCCGCCCTCTTTGCAGATCGCATCACCTCCCCGACAAAGCTCTTCGGGCGCTTGGCCCCGCGGTTGCCGTGGTGGATGCGGCCGGGGCGGATCCGCAGGTCGTTATCACGTGACGTCACGGCTGAGAATCTTGCTCTTGCGCAGGTGTATGGCGCGCGAGGCATTGATTGCGCTCGAGAACTTGCGGAAAGCGCCAGCAGGAGGCATCGCCCGCATGACCATATCCCCCAATACAACCAACCACATAGGCCGGACCGACGGCCGGCCTTTTCCCTTGCCATCCCCGGTCGGCTGTAAGCGTCCGAATCCTGCACGACTTTTCGATGGTGTGTTCTCGTTCCATTTCGGGTTCTCTGCTGCACTGGAGAATCTCCGGTGGGTCCAAAACATTTCCAGAACAAAGCCAGGCGCGAATCGTGGTCGATTCACATCGAGGCCTGGCGGCGCAGCGGCACTTCGCGCAAGGCGTATTGCCGTCAGCATCGGCTGGACGAGGGCACGTTCACGCGCTGGCTCAAGGTTCTTGCTGGCGAGGAAGCTGCACGCAAGCTCACGGAATATCAGACGGAATTGCGTCGCGAGAAGCGCCGCGAAGAGCGGGAGAAAGGGCTGCGAAAACGCCGCCGGCAAGCGTTTGGCATCAGCACGGACGTGCGCAATCGCGCCATGCAAGCGTTCTGGGCGATGCATGTGGAGGCGATGAATTGGAGCGGCATGGGTGTGCGAATACGCTGCGGCGCTGTCGCTTTCGCCTTACGCGCTGCGCACGTGGCGTGATCGGTTGGACGACGGCGAGGTCGAAATCGACTGGCGTGCGCATCTTCACCCCTCCGCCCGCCCCGTCGCTAGCACTAGTGCTAAGGAATCGACCTCCAGAAGCAGCTTGACAGAAGGCGTGAACGACGCTCCGACCACGCCCGCGACGTCGGCCCGACGCTTCTTCAGCGACGAACAGAAGTTTGCGATCGTGATGGAAACCGAGCAGCCGGGCGCCACGGTCTCCGGCGTCGCCCGAAAGCACGGCATCGTCACGGGATTGCTATTCCGCTGGCGGGTGGAGTTCGGCGTGGCGCAGAAGAAGCGCGCAAGGCTTGCTTCCGTCGCGCTGGCGGACGACACGACGGCCGCTCTCGATCTACGACCGCCGGAAGGAATGATGGCTGTTGATCTGCCTGATGGGCGGCGTGTCTTTGCGCCCGTCGGCAGCGATCCCGATGTTGTGCGGGCGCGTGTTGAGAGCGGAGAGATCACGCCATGCTGATTGTTCCTGCTGGCGTGAAAGTGCACCTGGCGCTTGGCTACACGGACATGAGGAAAGGCATAGATGGCCTCGCCATGTTGGTCCAGGAAGTGCTGAAGAAAGATCCGTTCTCGGGCCATCTGTTTGCCTTCCGCGGTAAGAAGGCATCGATGTTGAAGGTCCTGTTCTGGGACGGCAATGGTCTTTGCCTGTTCACCAAGCGGATCGACCAGGGTCGCTTTGTCTGGCCGGTGATGGCAGGTTACGACGGCTCGATCACGCTGACACCGGCACAGCTTGCGATGTTGATCGAAGGCATCGACTGGCGCGCACCCGAACGTGTGTGGAAGCCAGTTCTCGCTGGGTGAATCACACAGACCCGCATCAAACAAGGCGAAGTTGCTTCTTCGAATCAGCGTGCTCGAGTAGAATCGAACATGCAGCTCGATCTCGATAATCTCCCGACAGATACAGTGCTTCTGCAGCGCCTGGTGCGCGATATCGCCACGGCGATGGAGCACAAAGGCGGCGAGATCGAGCGTCTCCAGTCGATCATCAAACAGCTCCAGCGAATGCAGTTCGGGCGCCGTTCCGAACGCATCGACCCTGACCAACTGGCGCTCGGTCTGGAGGATATCGACAGTGATATCGGCCGCATCAGGGAGAGCCGTCCAACGGTCGTTACGGACAACCCGGATGCGCCGTCGCGGCGCAAGCCGTTGCCCGCTCATCTGCCTCGCGAAGACATCGTGCTCGATGTCGAGGACAGGGTCTGCGCTTGCTGCGGCGGGACATTGCATGCCATCGGCGAGAGCGTCGGTGAAATGCTGGACTGGGTACCGGCACAACTTCGTGTCGTGCGCTTCGCTCGCCCAAAGTACGCGTGTCGCTCCTGCAACAAGGTGGTGCAGGCGGCCGCGCCGGAGCGGCCGATTGCGGGTGGCCTGGCATCGCCGGCGCTGCTCGCGCAGGTGCTGGTCAGCAAGTACTGCGACCACACCCCGCTTTATCGGCAGTCGCAGATCTTTGCCCGACATGGTGTCGATCTCAGCCGCTCGACGCTGGCCGGCTGGGTTGGTGGCGCATGCTGGTGGCTGGAAGCCCTGCACGAACGGTTGTGCAAGAACGTGTTTGCTTCCGATCATCTGTTCGCCGACGACACGCCCGATCCCGGCCGGGGACGGACGAAGACCGGGCGTCTTTGGGTCTATGCTCGCGAACAGCGGCCGTGGTGCGGGCCTGAGCCGCCGGCGGCGGTCTATCTGTTTGCGCCTGACCGCAAGGCCGAGCG